>CANETC010000039.1 GCA_947441055.1 Cytophagaceae bacterium
GCAGCTTTTTAAAAGTTGGCATTCATATGCATTTCAGGAGGTTTTGCTTGTTTGGAGGCCTCCGATCCTACCAAGGAATTGGCAAAAGCAGCCTGATTTCTGTTGAGGACAAGTCAGGAAAAAGAACTAAAATAGAAGGCATTGGTTCCAATGTTTTCAATGGCTTTTTTGAGGCCGGACTCAGCTACCAGAATTTCACAATTGGTTTCGAAAAAGCCCTCAACATTGATTATCCGGGGGCTGAATGCACGAGCATTTCAATTGGATACAACCTTTTTGACCTCAGGAATTACAATGAAAAGAGAATTCCACGGTGAATTACAAACTCCAGAATTTAGCAAAACCAATGTTTTCGGATTTCCGTGAAAGACTTGTTTACTTGCACAAAATCGAAAAACCCCAAAACGCAGTCCTGCATTGAATGATATCTGATTTACTACTTACAATTTTCCTTGTTTTCATGAACGGCTTCTTCGTTGCAGCCGAGTTTGCCATCGTTAAAGTGCGGGAATCACAACTCGAACTTGAAGCCAGAGCAGGGAATCTTTCTGCTGTGCTTGCCAGAAAAATTGTTGGCAACATAGATGGATATCTTGCGGCAACCCAACTCGGCATTACCCTTGCCAGCCTAGGCTTAGGTTGGGTTGGAGAACCCGTAGTTTCAAAAATCCTCCTTAAGGTTTTCGAATTGGCAGGACTTCACCTTGAACACAAACTTGCACACGACATCGCATTGCCATTTTCATTTGCGTTTATCACCATTCTCCACATCGTTTTCGGCGAACTCGCACCAAAATCAATTGCCATCCAGCGTTCAGATAAAACCACACTTTTTGTGGCATATCCGCTGCGGTTTTTCTACCTGATTTTCAAGCCATTTATCTGGTTGCTGAATGGAATTGCCAATTTTGTTTTAAAACTTCTGAAAATCAATCCCATACACGGAAACGAAGTACACTCCAGCGAAGAGCTACGCTACCTCGTAGAACAGGGAAAGGAAACCGGGACAATTGAAGCAGAAAATTATGCCATCATCCAAAATGCATTTGACTTTCAAGAGAGAAGCGCCCGTCAGGTGATGATCCCTCGAAAACAATTAGTTGCCATCAATTTATCAGATTTTGAAGACCGCGACCTTGAGCAAATCCTCGAAGCTGGTTATTCCAGGATTCCATGCTATGAAGAGAACCTGGACAAAGTGCTTGGAGTGGTTTATCTGAAGGACATCCTGATGGAGCTCAGAAAAAATAGGAACCCAGATATCCGAAACTTAATGAGGCCTGTTACCGCAATTCCAGAAACCATGCCAATCGGAAGGCTTCTGAAAGAATTTCAGAAAAATCGCCAGCAGATGGCAATTGTTCTGGATGAATTTGGAAGCACCAAAGGAATTGTTACCATGGAAGACATTCTGGAAGAACTCGTGGGTGAGATTCAGGATGAATTTGATAATGAAAAGTCAAGTTTGGAATCAATGGGAAATTCAGTTTTCCGTGCTTTGGCATCCGCCTCAATTCACGATTTAAACAAGGAACTCCCTGAAAGTCTGGAAGAAGATGGAAATTTTGAAACCATTTCAGGTTACATTCTACACCACTGTGGGCGGATTCCGGATTCAGGTGAAATATTCGTAATCGGCAGATATGAATTCCGAATCCTTAAAAAAATAAGGAGCAGCATTCAAAAGGTACAATTAAGGCTTCTGCCTGTAGCAGAAATCCAAACAGAAAAAGATTCTGAACTTTGATTCTGAGACTTCCTATTCAGGAAACCTCCTCAAATTCAACATACTCGCCTTCGTCTCCGGAACTTCGTCCTGGCTTTTTCGAATTGCCAGAAGACTCAACCCGTATCTCACCTTCCTTTCTTTGGTTCTGATTAAAATCTCCTGAACCAAATTGGCAATTGAACTGAAATGCCTTTCCAGCATTTTTTTTCACCCAATAAAAAAGTGCGAAACGGAATACGAACTTTAATAGCTGCCAAGCAGCATAAATGAAGAATAGAGTTAAAATGAACCTCATAACAACAGTCTAAACCCTGCACCGCCTACAATGGTTGAGAACAATTGGATAAGCGGCGCAAAGACTTTGCAAAGGTAGGAATTTGAAGGATTAGAATGACTTTTTCCGAATCAAGGCACGGATTTCATGCCTATCTTTGCCGCCCCGATGAAGAAAGTTGCATTCTACACTTTGGGCTGCAAGCTCAACTTTGCCGAGACTTCCTCAATATCAAGAAGTTTTGAGGCCAAAGGCTATGAAAAAGTAGCCTTTGGCGAGTCAACCGATGTGTATGTCATCAACACATGCTCAGTAACCGACCACGCAGATAAAAAATGCAGAAAGGTTGTAAAAGAAGGCTTGAAAATTTCTCCTGAAGCACGGGTTGTCATCATTGGTTGTTATGCCCAGTTAAAGCCCGAAGAAATCGCCGGAATTCCCGGTGTGGATTTAGTTCTTGGCGCAAATGCAAAATTTGAGGCTGTGAACCATGTTGAAAAACTAGGACCCAGATCAGCGGCAATTGTGGTGGCGAATGAAATTTCTGACACCAATCAATACCATAGTTCATTTTCACTTTCCGACAGAACCCGTACTTTTCTGAAAGTGCAGGATGGTTGCGATTACCCCTGCACCTACTGCACAATTCCGCTGGCAAGAGGAAAAAGCAGAAGTGACAGCATCGAAGGCGTTGTGGAGCAGGCTAGGGCAATTGGAGAAACAGGAGTCAGGGAAATTGTCCTTACCGGCGTGAACATCGGAGATTTTGGAATCCGAGATGGAATCCGAAAAGAAAAATTTGCTGACTTGGTTAGGGCCCTTGATGCCCTTGAAAATATTTCTCGGTTTCGTATTTCAAGCATTGAGCCCAACTTGCTAAGTGATGAAATTATTTCATTTGTGGCAGGAAGCAATCGATTCGTGCCGCATTTTCACATTCCACTTCAATCAGGATCCAATGAAATTCTGGCCCTGATGAAAAGACGCTACCGCCGGGAACTTTACCAGGAAAGGGTCGATCGAATCCGGGAACTGTTGCCAAATGCGTGCATAGGTGTTGATGTAATAGTTGGTTTCCCCGGTGAAAGTGAAGCCTTATTTCGCGAGACCTACGACTTCCTCAACAAACTGGCTATTAGCTACCTGCACATTTTCCCTTACAGCGAAAGGACAAACACCGAAGCAGCCCTTATGCCAAAGAAAGTCAGTGGAACCGACAAAGCTGAACGCTCGAGGATGCTGAATATACTTAGCGAAAAGAAGCGAAGAGCTTTTTATGAATCGCAGCTTGGCAAGATGGACGAAGTGCTATTTGAATCCTCTGTCCAAAACGGCCTTATGGAAGGATTTACCCGGAATTATGTGAAAGTTTCGGCGAAATTTGATCCAATGTGGGTGAACGAAGAAATCAAGGGTTTCCTAAACTTCATCAACCAGGAAGGCCATGTCCATTTCAGTGAGCTCCCAGAAAAACCCGAAAATATCCTTCGTTTTTCAGACTCAATCTATGAAAAATCCCTTTGATTCAATCAGCCTTCTGGCCTCCTCAGGAATGAGGTATTGGGTGGAAAATCCCTTTTTAATCATTTCGCGTACCTGAGTTGCCGAAATTTGCAACAAAGGCGCTTCTATCCAGGTAACCAGTTCATTTTGCTCAGTTTCCTTCGGCCTATCGGAAGCCAATCGAGGATAAATAACGAAAGAAACCTGCTGCCGAATCTCTTCAACATTTTTCCAGCGGTCCAGATTTCGAAAATTATCAGAGCCCATTAAAATGAAAAATTCATCTTCAGGATGCTTTTCTTTTAATTTCCGAAGCGTTAAGTAGGTAAAAGAAGGTTTGGACAAACTGAATTCAATATCCAAAACCTTAAATGCCGGATTGTCCCGGGTTGCAGCAAATGCAATATCGAACCTGTCAAATTCGTGAAGAAGTTTGCTGTAATCCTTATCCGGACTACTTGGGGAAACCACAAACCATATTTTATCCAGACCGGCCATATCCAATGCCGACTGAGCCAGAATGAGGTGCCCAATATGGATTGGATTAAAACTGCCGAAGAAAAGCCCTACTTTCATTTGCCGGCAAATTTCAACCTTTTTCAGGATTATTCTGCGCGACCTCTCTTAAGGAACTTTAAGTCAAAATACATTTTCTTTTTTTCAATTCAAATCTTGCAAAATCACGGATTCTACATACTTTTGTCAAATAATAACACAATTCACTAGTTGTGTTATTGCAATTTTAACTGAACCACTCTGTCGGAATTCACACGCCGGCATTCTTACAAAAAACCATTATGCCGCAAAGTGCAGAATCGGACTTCCATGGAATCCAGGAGATGATTCCCGATTTCATTTCGGGTCGTCCAATTTGGATTTGCGATTCAAGCGGTAAAATTCTGGAATCCCGCAACGCAGGAAAATTCTCATTTTCAGATCATTTATTTTTGGGATTGGTTGACGAAAACCTCAGCCGAATTGCCGCAATCGATTCAAACAAAACAATCCATTTGGTTTCAGGCCAAAAGGAATTGACAAACGAATTTGATGGTGTATTTTCGTGCCATAAACTTTGGTTTCGGTCTCAGGAACTGCTGGTTTTCAGGATGAACGAAGAAGAAAAGGATTTAAGGGATACGCAAGCTGAGATGATGGCGGAGGAATTCGGCATCTATCCATGGCGATATTATCCAGAGAATCGTGGCTTTTGGCTTGGAAAAGGTGCCTCCGAAAAACTTCTTGGCATTTTTGGTTCAAGGGTTGAATACGAGGATTTTTTCTCGGCCCTCGCACCAGAATCGCTTTCCAGATTCACGGCGGCAATGGAAAATGCGCTCAATTTCGGCCGTGAATTTAAAATAGAAGTCCTGCTGGAAACTGGCAAAGAATATCGCTGGATTTCTATTTCCGGACGAACCGACACAAGCAAATCCGAAGTTTCCATTTCTGGGTTCCTGAAAGACCTGAGCGCGGAAAAAGCCGAGAAAGTAAAATCAGAACAGCTGGAAAGCTGGATTCATGCCGGCATGAACCGAATGCTGGTAAAAAGCTCCTCTGGAGAAATTCTCGCCGACCTTGGAAGTTCTGATGGAAAACACATTCTGGAAGAAGGTCCTGGTCACCGAAAAGCAAGAATTGTTGACTTTCGAAATGAAATAAAATTTGTTGTGGAAGCAGAAACCGGAAATCAGGTAGCAGCTGTTTTTCACAATGTTCCCAGCAAGGTTGAAGCAGAAACAGAAATAAGCTTCCCTGAATTTGAAACGGGTAAGCTCCTGAGCAAGGATGAAAAATTTATTTCTTTAACCAGAGCATTGGGCTTACGAACAGATGCTCAGGTTTCAGCTTTGGGTGTTTTTGACGGAAGTCGTTTCGAGTGGAAAGCCTGGTGGAAAAGTCCATCTGGATACGCGGTACCATCCAATAAATATGCTGGAGAATGGCTTCCCGAATTAAGCTGGCTTGTTGAAATGGAGGCTGAAAACATGAAGTTTTCCGACCGGTACTGGTGGCCGCAGGACATGCTTCCATTTGAAATTTCAGACTCATTTGGTAAAGGCTGGATGTTGCTTACAGAACGCCTCTCCCCTACTGAAACCGGCCTTGTCGCATTAAGAAGCAAAAAGCCTGAGGAAATAATGGGTTTCAAGGATGAGGTCCTGCAATTACTGGGTCTGCTGCTCGACAAACCCGGAAATTCCATGCCGGACGACAGCATTGAAAAACTAAAAACGGAGATTGTCAGAAGGGAAATGCTGCTGAAGGAATTAAACCACAGGGCAAAAAACAATCTAGCGCTTGCCGCGGGAATGATAAAAATGCAGGCCTCGTATTCTGAAGACAAGGATACACGGCAGTTTCTTAAGCAAACGCAAAAGAGACTTGAAACTCTGGCTACCCTGCATGAGCTGATGTACTTAAGCCCGGGAACAGACGGAAATGTAGAAATACAAACCTATTTATCCGAACTCGTTACCGGACTCCAGAGCAGTTTTGGGAACTCGGAAATAAGTCTGGAAATCAAAATTGATTCCGCAAATATCAACATGCGATTTGCCAATACCATTGGCCTTCTTGTGAATGAAATTATTTCTAATTCTTTCAAACATGCCTTTCTGCCTGGTAAGCCAGGTTTATTAAAAGTAGACTTTTTAAGTAAAGGAGATTATTTTAAACTTCGGATCAGCGACAATGGTCCAGGTTTTGAAACAGAAGTAAAAGCAGAAAACACTTCTCTCGGAAATATTTTAATTGATGAGTTCGTAAAACAACTCAATGCAGAAATGGAAGTGAATAAGAATCCAGGAACGACCTACTTGATTTCAATAAAAAAATCTAATATTGGCCTTTGAAACCAATCGCCACCGTGAACAAAATTCTGATTGTAGAAGACGAAAGAATCCTTGCGATTTCCCTGAAAATGGACCTTGAAGATGCCGGTTACGAAGAAATCACAATGGTCACAAATTGTGAAGATGCATGCCAGGTTGTGGTCCAGGAAGCTCCTGAACTAATTTTAATGGACATCAGCATTCAGGGTGATAAAACTGGGATTGATACTGCCGAAAAAATCTCTGGATTTTCAAATGTGCCGGTCATCTACCTCACAGGTGAAACAGATTTTGAAACGCGCAGAAAAGCCGAAAACACCCCAAATTGCAAGGGCTACCTCAACAAGCCAGTTAATATGGAAATTCTGGAACCATTGATCCAGAAGATTCTTGCAGAAGCTTAAATTTTTTAAACCCGCCTGATTTTCAGGTTATTGAGTTATCATGATTACCTGGAAAGAGATTGTATCATATTGCCGAAACGGCAGCCCGGCACCAGATTCTAGAATTCTGAAAACCCAATCTGAATGGGAATCAATTCTTAGTCCTGAAGAGTTTCAAATCACAAGGATGAAAGGCACAGAAAGGGCTTTTTCTTCTGAAATGTGCAGCCGCTTTGAGCCTGGAAAATACGCTTGCACTTGTTGCGGAACCTTACTTTTCGATTCCAACCAGAAATTTGAAAGCGGAAGCGGCTGGCCCTCATTTACGCAACCTATTAAGCCGAATGCAGTTGGTTACCACAGCGACCATTCTTTTGGAATGGAAAGAGTTGAAGTAATTTGTAATTGCTGCGAAGCCCACCTTGGTCATATTTTCCCCGATGGGCCTGAACCTTCCGGCTTACGATATTGCATAAATGCAGTATCCCTGAGAAAAACCACCCCATAATTTACCGCTGGATAAGTAAATCCTACAAACTGTTCATTCCTTTTGGTATGAATTCGTCATGATATTTACCATTGTCTCACTAAACGATTGAGACATGATTACAACAACAAAATTATCTGGCCAAACATTTTGGCCCAAACCTCCCGGCTTTGATTTAGTTCAGATGGATTATAATGGTTTGAGTTCCAAAAGATCCAGGACGCCAATCCGAAGGACAAAATCACCGAATCCGAAAGTCTATTTTCCAGCCTCGAATTTCAGAATTTCCCCTGAGAAAAAGGAAGTCAATCCGGACTGCACTTCTACATTTTTTCTGGTAGGGACAAACTCAAAGTCGGGATACTCCTTTCTCAATTTTTCCTGCCATTGGATGATGCCTTGGATCATCACCGAAATTCATTCTTAGACAAGAGAGTTTGTCTTCAAGCTGGTTCGGTTAATCGAGAATAATTCGCCAAGGCAATTCCTCTAAAACTGATTTCTTGATTCAGTTCAAGTTTCGCTGAACCTGCATCCTGCCAATAAAATCCGACTTGATTGGCAGGGTAGAATTCAAACCCAATTCAAATCTGCCATTTCATCTGATACCGGGAAACTTGTACTACTCCCGGCTTTGGGTAAATCCTCTTAAGCCAACTCAACAAGCGCTTTAAACTTCATGCAATTTTCACCTAACTAATTCTAAACTATCATGTTAAAAAAGACAATTATGCAGCTCCTTTGCTGGGGCAGCCTGAGCGCTTTCGCTCAAAATTCAAAGGAAATGTCCAGCTTCAAAGCTGAGGCAGATGTGGTTCTGAAAGGAATCAACCAGTATCCTGTTACAACCGGCATACTGTACAACCGGGTTTTTCCGGTCTCGGGCTTAGGCCAACACACCGAAAACATTCCAGACAAATGGAATGCAGGCAGATTTGCGCAGGCTGTCCATGAACTTGAAGAGGCTATGTTGGTCAAACCCTCTGATCCGATTGCAAAGTCGCTTGCCACCGAATATCGAAAAGCAAGTCTTTCCGGCGACATGCATATCTTAAGCTTCAACACAATTGTCGAGGAACTGGATACCGCCAAAATTAAGGACAGCACTATTTTTGTTGGAAACCGCACCATTAACTTCGATCCAAAACCAGGATCTTCAAGTCCATTTATAAAAACAGGACTGAGTGCGGCGGCAATAATGAATTATGAAGCTCTTACAACCGGAAAACAATACCGATTTTTTTACCCGAAAAACATTCCTCTTGGGTTCGAATCGAAAAATCCGATTGCGGCCAGAATTCAGTTCGGTCAAGGACAATGGGAAAATCTCCAACTCAACACTCCCCTCCTAAAAACATTTGGTTCAAAAGGAGAACTAAGCACTCGGATTGAGATTGTTTGGGAAGGCGGAGAAACCACAACCTTTGATAACCAGCTGGAAATTACCTCTACGGACCCATGCTCCAATTCTGATGCTTTTTTAAGACCTGATGAGTGTCCAGATTGGTATTCTAATCCTAAATATGCCCCAAGTTGGCCAAGCAATGCAATTCAGGCTTCCATTGGCTTCAATGGCATTAATGGAAAAGGCGAGGTTTACCATTACATGCGCAACGGAAACACCTCCAACAGTCAGAGTCCTGTCTATAAAAATCCCATCATTTTTGTAGATGGAATTGATTTTGGGGACAAAAGAAAGGGACAAGTTATCTATGGAAAATACCTTAGTTATCTATCCGAAATTGGTGCCCCGTCCAGTGTTAATCTTGGGTCTAATTTGAGAATTGATGGCAAAGACATTCTGATTTTAAATTTCCCTGACGGTACAATTCAAGAGAATGTGGCTGCAGGAAAAGCAAATCAAGGAATTGATGGTGGCAGCGATTACATCGAACGCAACGCCATGGTCTTGGTAAAGCTCATTCAGCAGGTAAATCAGAATCTTCAACCCGGCAGTTCTAAGATAACCATTATTGGACCCAGCATGGGTGGCCTCATAGCAAAATATGCCCTAGCCTATATGGAAAAGAATGCAGCGAGCACCGGAAACCACAACTGCGGACTATTTATATCGCAGGATTCCCCGCACATGGGTGCAAATATTCCAATTGGATTGCAGCAGCTATTAAAAAATATGGCAGGAATCAATATTCAAGATGCAGAGATAATTTGGGACAACCTCAATACACCTGCTGCTTGCGAACTTTTAATTGATCATGAAAACCGATCTGAATTGAATGTTGCGCATGAAATTCGAAATTCCTATTTACAAAATACGATCTCAAACAGTTTACCTGGAAGTTTCGGCTGGCCTATACATCCGGAATTAAGAAAGGTGGCCCTTTCCAATGGCAACCTAAATGGCATTGGAGTAATGGGAAAATTAAACCCAAATGTTCCCATTTTAGGAGGTGCAGAGATGGTAAATTTTAGGCTATCGGTCAGAAAGACAGGCACATTGGTTGTGGCAATGGCGGTTTTTGGAGGCGGTTTTTTATTGCCGCCTGCGCTTATTATCAAAAGTTTAAATTTAACATGGAAAGGATATTATGCACCTCAGGCAAATGCTACATCCAAAACTATGGAGGTCAAACTCGGATTAACTGCATTAAATGAAGATATTGATATTTTTTCGACCTCGAAGGACCACAAAGCATTTGACAGTGGAATCTCCCTGGATGGAGCGCCTGGAGGAGTTTCGAATAGCACTCAGCAGCTCACTGATGTTTTGGACAAAGGACTGAATGTTGCTGGAGATTGGGTTCGGCTGGATGTTTTTCATGGTGATAAATTCCATTCCTTCATTCCAGTAAAAAGTGCACTTGCATTCCATTGGAATACAAATGGAATACAAAATCTTGGAGAAAATTTATCCAATAGAAATCTGGTTTGTACCGGGGAAATTCCATTCGACGCATTTTATAGCAGCCCTTATAACGATGCACATATTCACCTTACTGAGGCAGCAGTGAAATTCCTACAAAGCCAATTCAATTATACGCCACCTCCAGGAGGAACTTCGTATCCAGCAACCATTGTCGGCCCAAAAGCAGTTGCCGCTGGCTCTAACACGAAATTCACTGCGGATTATCAAGGCAATTTGCAGTTTCGCACTTCATGGAATATTTCTCAGTCTTCCGGAGTCATTACCCAACTAACAAACCCATTCAGTCAATCCTGCAATGTGTTGGTAAGCTCCGGTACCGGCCAGGATTATGGCTTCTATGTTTTAACTGTAACAACCGAGGTTCGCGCCCTTACTGGTGAATGGATTTGTGCAGGCAAGAAATCCCAGAAAGTGAATGTGCGAAAAATCGCATTTATGGGAATGATTACCTCCCACTGCCTCGGAAACCTAAAGCAAGGCTGTAGTTATTTTGTTTACTCAGGAACACCTGCTTACAGCAATTTAACGAATGGAGTAAGCCACAAAGGTTATGAATGGCAAATTTCAAAATTTTCAAATTCTGATTTTTCTAGTTCATGCTGGGGAGGTGCTCTTACAATTACCAACGTTTCGCACTGGAATCCTGAAGTGCAGAAGGCAATGATATCCCTCGTTTCTGCTTCCATGTCTGGCAATGTCTTTATTTATTATGCAAGGGTGAGAAACATAATGACGATTCCAAATCCAGATTTTGGCCAGCCAGGAGAACCCGAAACACTTGAAATTGAAGGTGTTTGGAAAATGGCCCAGCTCCAAACAGAGGTAATCAATGGCCCTAACTGTCCACCATGCAATGGAATAATTACTGTGGAGCCTCCAATAGCCAGATTTGGGAATGACCATGCTGTCAACATAACACCGCCATCTGAATTTAGCCTACCTGCAAGACTAAAATTATACGATGAAAAAGACATGCTTATCAGTGATGTCAAGGTTTTAACACAGCCGATGAACATCGAACTCAAAAATCTGGAAATTGGACATTATAAAATTGTTTTGGAGTCTCTGGATGAAACGTATAAGGCCGGATTCTGGCTTACCAGCAATATGGACCAAATGATTCTAACTTCCCCCCAGATCCTAAAAATAGACCAGGATAAGGAAGTACGAATTCGAATTGTGGATTCGAAATTTCTGGAGAACGGAATGGGTTGTTATGAAGCCACAATGAATAATTTAAGGACCAATGAATCCAGCAATTGGACCGGCTACCTTGAAGAGTTTTCGATTCCAGCCAATGAGCTTACTGAAGGAGAATATGAAATTTCACTAAAAAATTCAGCAGATGAATCGCTAACTGGGCAATTTATGGTCCTTCCTAAAGAACTGAAACCTGTAAGCATCAAACCAAACCCAGCAGGAGATCAGGTGGAAGTGCACATTCCCGGGTTAAATCCTTGGGCAAATGGAACCAGGCTAAAGATTAGAGATCTTTTTGGTCAGGTTTTAATTGACCAGGAAATTCAAGGCGAAACCGTTTCCCTTGACTTAAGTGAACTAAAAACCAACCTTTATCTTCTTCAGGTGAACGATGGAAATGGAATCCAGAATATCTGGTTCCGGAAGGAGTAATCAGTTCAAAATTTACGTAAAAGGCTGCCCAAAATTTGGGTGGCCTTTTACTTTTTGAAGAAAGCAGTTTATAGAATCGCTCTGAGGTGCCATATTTGCCCATGCACCAAACCATGATGGCAAGCCAACTTTTTGGCAATGCCAATGTCAACCTAAAAATCCTGCGTGAAAGGGCTTTTAATCTTCGCTGGGCATCTGTGCCTGAAGGCGTAATTCCTTTAACCGCGGCAGATCCTGATTTTCCATGTGCCGAGCCTATCCGGGATGCCATCCAAAAATTCACTTCCAGCGGGTATTTCTGTTATTCCCCACCTGAAGGGTATGGCTTTTTCAAGGAATCGATTTCCCGTTTTTTTAAGAACAAGCGGAACATCAATTACGACCCGGCCAACATTTTACCTGTTGATTCGGCGGCGGCTGGAATTTTTATGACCTGCCAAGCCTTTCTAAAACCGGGAGATGAAGCCATCGTTTTTGACCCAATAGATTTTCTTTTCCGACATTCCATCGAAGCCATTGGAGCAAAGGCAGTTCCATTTGCAGTGCCTCTAAGCCCAGATGGCTTAATGAATTTTCAACAACTGGATTTGCTGATTGGGCCTTCAACCAAAATGATTTGTGTTTGCAATCCACTTAATCCTACTGGAAAAGTACTGAATAAAGCTGAGCTGCAGGAACTTGCAAATTTTGCACAAAAACACAATCTGATAATTCTATCCGATGAAATATGGAGTGACATTGTATTCAGTCCTGCAGAATTCACCTCTATTGCAGCAATAAGCAATGATGCTTTTAACAGAACCATCACCATCACAGGATATAGCAAATCCTATGGGCTTGCCGGACTTCGAGTAGGTGCAGTAATGGCTCCAGACCCGGAAAAATTCAAAATGATTTTAACAAGCTCGGGGCACGAATCAACCGTTCACGGATGCAACAGTCTTGGTCAGGTTGCGGCTGCTGCTGCCCTTGACGAATGCAGCGATTGGCTGGCATCCTTTAAAGAGCATCTTTTTGCCATGCGAAATCTCACGGTGAATGAACTCAACCAGATTCCAGGAATTACATGCCCAAGCCCGGATGGCTGCTACCTCGTTTTTCCAGACATCCGAAAAACAGGATTTACCCCTGTGGAATTGCAGGAAAAACTTTTGAAGGAAGCAAAAGTTGCCATTGTTCCGGGGCTACCAAGATGGTTTGGCGATATGGCCGATGGCCACATTAGACTTTGTTTTTCTACTTCAGAAGAAATCTTGTCTGAAGCGCTGTTCAGAATTAAAGCATGCTTAAGTTAATTTTATGAAAATCGTAATAATTGGAGGTGGAATTGCGGGACTGGCACTCGCCAACCTTTTGCTCCGAAAAGGTCTGGAAGTTAGCCTCCATGAGAGAGAGTCTGGAAATCTGGCAAGAGGACATGCATTTCTTATGCACCCAGCTGGAATTTCAATCCTGGAGGAATTGGGCAGCTGCAAGTCTGAAGTTCCAATACCTGGACAAAAAATTAAGGATGTAATCATTAGCCGGCCAGATTCATCAGAAGAAAGAAAAACCGAACTGGGAAATTGGCTCTGCCTCAGCAGGTCGGAAACTGTACAATACCTGAACTATCTTCTACCTGCAGGAATAGTAAAATTCGGACACAATTTCTCCCATTTTGAATATGAAGATGGCAAAGCAACTACAGTGGTTTTCGAAAATGGCGAATCAGAAAAGGGTGATTTATTCATCGCCTCAGATGGGGCAAGATCAGCTGTTCGACAATTCCTCTTCGGACAAACTGAATTTTCACCGGTAGAAGTAAAAGAAATTGTGGGTGTGGTAAAACTTCCCCACTTGATTGAAAATGCGCCCAATACCTTTCGAAAATTCGTTAGCCACAACAAAGGTTTGGCGCTTGGCTATGTCCCTTGTGGACACGATAAGCTGGTTTGGTTTATGCAATTCGATGTTCGCTTTCAAGCGAATCCAGAAGAATCTCCCCAAAATCTAGAGGCCCTTTGCAGAGAACTTTTACAAGAATTTCCTGAAGTGGTTACCGGAATCCTGGATGCAAATGACTTTTCGAATGTGTATGTCTGGAATTCTACCGACTTCGAATTGCTTCCAGAATTTCACAAATCGAATGTAATCCTGATTGGCGATGCAGCCCATGTAGCATTACCATTTACCAGTGCAGGCACAACCAATGCACTGCAAGATGCATCTACACTTGCTGGCCTAATCGAAATTGGGATGAATGTTGAGAATGCTGCAAAAAAATTCTATTCGGTGAGAGCCCCGCTTGTGGGAGAGCATATTGAATTTGGAAGATCCATAAAAAATGAATTTCTGAATCCAACAGAAGGTACAAAAGGGCCAAGTATTCCCCTCATCCAAAACTTAAAAAAGGCCTAAAAAAAATAAGCCTCCCCGCAATGCAGGGAGGCTATTTTGATAATCAATTGGGTAATATAAGAAAGCTGTTTTTTTCTGGTTTTGTTCAAGATGGCCTTTAGTCCACAAGACTACCCAGCAATCATGAATCAAATGTCTCCCTTCAACCTTACTTTAAAAAAACCAAGTGGGCTTTAAGTGGATAATTTATATCCTTTATTTTTATAAATAATTGAATATAAATAGTTTACATAAATAAACTAAACCCAAAAAAGTGGATGCACATTGCAAATAAGTGGAGAAACTTATTGGCTTTTTTTCGATTGACTGCCGATTAACAATACATTTTTCTCAAAATGATCTCGGTCTATAATGGCCCTGTTTTTAATTTGGGCACGGTAGTTATAAATGGTATTGGGCGAATACCTGAGAAACATTGCAATCTTGTGGCTGTCGTTTATTCCTAGTCTGATTAGGGCAAAAATCCGAAGTTCTGTATTCAACATTTCTCCCTTTTTCACAACAACAGGTAATTCAGGATCCAAGAGCTTGTTGAACTCTAAAACAAATTCTGGAAAGAGACTTAGAAATGCTTTGTCAAAATTCCGGTAGAATTCCAACAATTCAGATTTTACCAGATCGCTTGACTCAGACAATTTCTGGAGTTCGTTAAACTGCTTTGCCAAGAGCAATTTGTGCACGCGTTTCTGGAAACCTTCAAGCTTATCAATGTAAAGTGAGCATTGATTCAGGAACTGGCCTATATATTCTTCTTTGATAATATTGGCCTCCCGAAGCTTTTCTCCCTGGCTGCTTATATTGTCATTTACTACTTTCAAATTTTTATTGAGTTCATGAAGATATTCCCGGGCCTTCGCCAGTTTTCTTTTTTGCTTAAGTACCAAAAAAGTAGCAAAAGCCAACAAAACAGAAATGGAAGAAACGATCCAAAAAAAGGTCCTCAATCTACTTTCCTGCCTTTTGGATTCAATTTGATACGCTTTTGTGATGATTGGATAAATCTTGGCAATTTCAATTTTCCTTTGCCTGGCATTATAGAAATTGGCATCCGCCATTGCATAGGCGATAAATGCATTCGCCCTTTCTATTTCACCTTCCTCGTATAGACTTACCGCAAGATCTGTGAGACTTTTATTTTCTTTCACAACTGCCTGAATGTCTGCAATTGCGGAGTAAATCCGATACCGGCGTTCCTCAATTGCATTGCCTTTCATTCTATACAAATCGGCAATCACAGCGGTAATACCCGCATAGGGAGCGGTTCCTGGGATTAAATCCTTTCTAAAAATATCAAGCAACAGTTTCTCCGCACCATCTAATTTCCCCTCTCCCATTAATTGAATGGCTTTTTCAACCCGATATTCAACAGATGCAGGTGGCAAAATCGAAAGCAATGAGTCTTGGTATTCCCTTGCTTTCAAAGCATAAGAAGGGGCGTACTTAAAGTCCTGCGCATAATCCCGAAGTGCTTCATAAGACAGTTTTCTGTCGTGATAATAAGTGTTTAAAAGCTCCGGAGATAATCTTGAAGGACTTATTGCTTCCAATTGCGAAAAGGCCTCCAGATACATCCCTGCTGAAATCAACACTTCTGAAAGTTGAAGTGCCGAAGCCGCCAACCAATCTGAATTTCTGGAATTACGGGCGATTTCAGTTCTGGAGTTTACATACTTCAGAGCAGAATCAAATCGGTATTGCCGGTAGGCATCCAGCAATTCAGATTGGAATCTGAACCGAACATCTGCTGAAATTCCAGTTGAACTGGATTGCCGCATTAAGGCATGAATGGTATTCTCTTTTTGTTGGATATAGCCTGGCGCCTTTTCGATTGTTGCTTCCAGACTATCCAATAAATTACCCAAATCATCTTGCCCATAAATTGTTTGGGTTGAGGCAATTATCAACAACAAGAAAAGCACATATTTCTTTCCAGGAAAAATGAATGCTAAGCCCATTATTATTGAAATTAAAAATTGGACAGGTTGTTAAAATCCCGTCATGATAAAATCACTAGCTCATCCAATTGGTTTTGCCTTCTGGATTCCACTTGATCGAAGTTTTTTTCAAATTGGTCCAAAGGTCTATCGAGCTTTTTCCGGTGATGTCGTTTACTCCAAACTTGCTATCATTCCAGCCACCGAAGGAAAATGGTTCTCTTGGAACAGGAACTCCAATGTTCACTCCAATCATTCCTGCTGAAGCACTTTCCATAAACTTCCGTGCCATGCCGCCACTTTGGGTAAATATTGAGGCTGCATTTCCATATTCAGATGAATTCTCAATTTGAATGGCAGAGTCCAGGTCTTGCGTCCGGATAATGGCAAGTACAGGCCCAAAAACTTCTTCTTTTGCGATGGCCATTTCAGGTTTCACAAAATCTATCACCGTTGGGCCAACATAATAACCAGATTCAAAACCTTCAACTTTCCAGTTGCGGCCATCAACAAGCACTTTCGCACCTGCAGCTTCGGCTTCATTGATGTATTTTTCAATGCGTTCTTTCGCCGCTTCTGAAATCACAGAACCAAGATTTTCGCCTGGAATAATCTTGCGGGCTTCATCACAAATTCCAGATATAATGTGGTCTACATTGCCCACTGCCACCATCGCGGAAGCAGCCATGCAACGCTGACCAGCACAACCTGACATGGACGCGGTTACATTGCTCGCAGTCATCACAGGATGTGCATCCGGCAAAACCACCAGATGGTTCTTAGCACCACCCAAAGCTGTGCACCTCTTTAAATTTCCAGTAGCGCGCTGGTACACAATTTTGGCAACCTTGGTTGAACCCACAAAAGAAACTGCGCTGATTTCCGGATGATCACAAATTGCTTCAACAATTTCACGGTCACCATTTACGATATTTAAAACACCATCCGGCAAACCTGCTTCCTTCAGCATTGATGCTATTTTCTGTGCAGAAATTGGAACAAGTTCTGATGGCTTAAGAATCATGCAATTTCCGAGTGCGAGGGCATTCGGAATGGTCCAATGTGGCACCATGTGTGGGAAGTTGAAGGGCGCAATTGAAGCCACAATTCCCAAAGGCTTGCGCTCTACCCGGCATTCAACTCCGCGACTCACTTCCAGAATTTCTCCATAAACAAGCTGAGGCATCGAACAGGCAAATTCTGTGAGTTCAATGCTTTTCTCAACTTCGGCACGGGCTTCATCAAATGTTTTACCATTCTCATCCATTACAAGTTCAGAAAACTCCTGAAGATGCTTTTCCAGCAAAGTTTTATACCGAAAAAATACCTGAACCCGCTCCTTCACTGGCATACCAGACCAGGCTGGAAAGGCTGCTTTTGCCGCTTCAACGGCCATATCAAGTGCCCATTTCCCGGACAAAGGCATGCTGGAAATTACTTTTCCATGTCTGGGATTATACACATCCAGCCTCTTTCCAGAATCTGAAACAAACTGGCCTGCGATAAAATTATGGACTTCAGGATATGATCTCATTTTGGCTGTTTAAAATTTGGTGGGTAATAAATTATTTCCCGATGTCCTCATTCCAAAGCTCTGGCTTGTTACGAATAAATTCATCCATCATGGAGATGCATTCCGGATTGCTTAAGTCAATAACTTCTACGCCATGCGAACGCATAAATTCCGGAGCTCCTGGAAAAGTTTTTGACTCACCAACAATTACCCTTTTGATTCCAAACTGAACCACAGTTCCGGCGCACATGTAACAGGGCATCAGTGTCGAGTAAAGAGTTGTCCCGGCATATGAACCAATGCGACCAGCATTGCGTAGGCAATCGGTTTCTGCATGGGTCATGGGATCATCTTTTTGAACCCTTTGGTTGTGACCACGACCAATAATTTTTCCATCTTTTACTAGAACAGATCCGATGGGAATCCCGCCTTCCGAAAGTCCCTTCTGGGCTTCTTCAATGGCGGCTGATAAAAATTCGTCAGTCATGGTTTTATTACTTTTTATTCGTCTTCGTATCCGCCCTGATCTTCACCTTGTTGGGCGAATCTCACATAGTTGTCAAAGTCAGCCTTATACTTCTCAGCGAGTGCCTTATTGCCTGATTCTCTGTATGCCATATAAAGCTGCTGAAGAATATACACATTTGTCTGAATGTCAAAAGAAGAAACAAGCTTCTGATTCTTGGTTTGATACTCAAGATCATCTACTGCCCTCTTGTGCATGACAGTGGCGATTTCATCTGCGAGTTTCTGATTACCCACTTGCTGAAGCAAAGGAATAAACTGGGGCGTGTAAACATCATATCTGGTGGCATTATCAGGCATGATTTTAAAACAATAATTCAAAACATCCTTCGCCATATCCAACCTGGTTTTACCGCCCTGGGTTGGAGCAAGAAACCCTTGCATCGCAGGATTTCCTTCCATCTTTGATTCGTTAATCAACTGAGATGCCAGCATGTAAAAGGACTTTCTGGAATTGAGGGGAAAGCGCTTGTAGTTTTCATCATAATAAACCTCAGGGTTGTCAAGATTGCGCCAGAACATTTTGTTCATCATGTTGTCGTACATCACGGGCGTATTCACAACGCCATCTGATGCGCCAGGATTGTAAATTGGCATCAAACGATAAGCAAGGCCTTCCAGCTGAAGGAATGGCTTAAGATTAAGGTATGATGAAGTAGAAAGCGTGGTTGAAAAATACACCGGCCTGCTCCAGTCCATATTGCTGATGATGTTCAAAACCACAAAATCGTTCTTGTAGAGAGCAGTTTTCCCGATCGTCCACGACATCCTTTTCCCAATTCTGCTTTTATCTCTGCCCGGAACCCAAGGCATTGCTGCAACTTTAGCCGAGTCCACATCCAGGTAAAATGTTTTTGTAGGGAATGTTGCAACTGCTTTTCCACCTTGCGTTGGCACCATCAGTGCAGGATTCTCTTCCTGAATTAATGACATAAGTTGCTTGAGACTAACTCCGGCCTTTACACCCGCTTTTTCAACATACGGGATGTAGTCATTTTTGCCCTGGATGTAATCGTCCGTTTCAAGTGTGATTGGCAATGGAGCTGATTCATAAGCCTGGCGCTTCATCTGGCTGATGTACCAGTCAGTGCCAAGCAAGCTCAAATTACAAACCCGCACATCCGTTCTGAATCCTTCCACTTCCTGGGCGTACCAGAGTGGAAAAGTGTCGTTGTCTCCACCTGTAAACAAGATGGCATTTTTCGCACATGAATTCAGGAGGTTTTTGGCTGAATCTACTGAATGGTAACGATTTGCCCTGTTGTGATCATCCCATGCGCCCTTCACCATTACCACAGGCACAAGCATTGCCAATCCTGTGGAAACCAATGCATTTACAGATGTATCATTAAAGAATTTCAAAAAGATAGAACGGAGTGACAAAACACCCAAACCGATCCAAATACAGAATGCATAATAGGAACCAGCAAAAGTATAATCCCTCTCGCGGGGCTCAACAGGAGGCTGATTCAGGTAGATTACAATGGCAATTCCTGTAAAGAAAAACAGCAGGCCTACAATAATGGCGGACTGGCGATTTCTTTTCCAATGAAAAAATAAACCCGCAATGCCCAACAGGAAAGGAAGTGCAAAATACCTGTTTCTACCCCTGTTTTCTTTCAATGACTCGGGCAAGCCTTTGTCAGAAAATGGGAACATTAAAACACCGGCATCCTGAATATCAGAAGCACGACCAATGAAATTCCATCCGAAATAACGGAAATACATATGCCCAATCTGATACTTGAGGAGAAATCCGATGTTCTCAGAAAAAGTAGGCTTTTTGTAAACGCTTCTCCCTTCTTCCTGTGAAGCCGCTTCATCTGTTCTAAGTCTCAAACCCCAGTTCTGGTAGGCCTGAATGTGGTTGCCTTGAGGACTATAAATACGCGGTAAAAGTGTCTTATCCTTGGAAGCATATTCCTGAATCGTCTTTTTATCAACCTCCACATATTTGTCAGTGCCGCGTACATAAACCGGCGCTCCGTCAACAGTATTTACTGGCGACGCATTGAACTGAGGGCCATAAAGCAATGGTCTGTCGCCGTATTGTTCACGCTTCAGATAGCTAACAAATGAAATGGCATTTTCAGGATCGTTCTCATCAATTGGCGGATTGAAATTAGAGCGGATCAGGATGATACCATAAGAAGCATAACCAATCAATACAAATGCAAAACACACCAAAGCAAGGTTTGAAAGGCGTTTTCCAGTTTTCTGGGTACGCATAATCCCAAAAACCAAACTGCCCAAAAATAGGATTACGAAAAATAGAATTCCTGAGTTAAACGGAAGGCCTAAGCTATTGACAAAGAAAATCTCAAATGAGTTTGCAAGGCCGGGAAGGCCAGTAATCACACCAACTTGAATTACTCCAAGAATGACAAGGCTTACCAGAAAAGTAATTACAACACCCTTTACTGAGTACGAATGCCTGCGGAAGAAATACACATACGCCATGGCAGGAATTGTAACGAGGTTCAACAAGTGAACTCCGATTGAAAGGCCCATCATGTATGCTATGAAAACAATCCAGCGATCAGCCAAAGGCTCATCCGCAACCGCATCCCATTTCAAAATGGCCCAAAAAACAATGGCTGTAAAAAAGCTTGACATCGCATAAACCTCCGCCTCAACTGCTGAAAACCAGGCAGAATCGCTGAAAGTGTAAGCAAGCCCACCAA
>CANETC010000040.1 GCA_947441055.1 Cytophagaceae bacterium
TCGACCTCACAGGTTTTGTCGTTTTTCCAGATGAATTTGGCCTGAAATATTCCTTGGGTGTTGGGGTTGAAAGCTCCTCCCGGGGAGATGGTGAATCCGGGTGTGACAGCGAGCCATCTTCCACTACCCGGCAAGGTGCCTCCAGCATTTGCCATTTGAACCAGCTGGCCAGAGGTGCTTCGGCAAACGGAAGTATCCCTTGCGAAAACAGATGGCAAAGGATTTACTACAATTGTTTTGGTATCGGAACTATCGCAGCCATTGGTACTTTTAAACCGGTATGTAATGGTGTGATTACCAAGGCCAGCGACGACAGGGTCAAACTGATTGCCACTCACTCCGGGTCCCGACCAAACTCCTCCTCCAACTGGGTTTACCCCAGGTTGAGAAGCCAATTGAACAGGATTGTCGTTGATGCAAATTGTATCCTGATCAGGACCGGCATTCACATCGGGCAAGGGAAGTACATTGATTGTAAGGCTGTCGTTTCTCAAGCAAAGTCCCGATCCAAGTGTATAGCGCACCAGATGCAAACCGACACCGGCATTTCTTGGATTAAAGCTCGAATCAGTGGAATTGCTTAATCCCGGACCGGACCATATACCTCCTTTGGGAGTGAATCCGATTAATTTAAATCCGACAGAATCCAGGCAAACTGACCGATTGATACCGGCCTCCACGATGGTTGGCTCGGTTACATTAATGTTCACCAGTTTTTCGACTTCGCAGGTTTTGTCGTTTTTCCAGATGAATTTGGCCTGAAATATTCCTTGGGTATTGGGGTTGAAAGCGCCTCCCGGGGAGATGGTGAATCCGGGTGTGACAGCGAGCCATCTTCCACTACCCGGCAAAGAGCCTCCAGCATTTGCCATTTGAACCAGTTGTCCGGAGGTGCTTCTGCAAACGGAAGTATCCCTTGCGAAAACAGATGGCAAAGGATTTACTACAATTGTTTTGGTATCGGAACTGTCACAACCATTGGTACTTTTAAACCGGTATGTAATGGTGTGGTTACCAAGGCCTGCGACGACAGGGTCAAACTGATTGCCACTCACGCCGGGTCCCGACCAAACTCCACTTGCAACTGGGTTTACCCCAGGTTGAGAAGCCAATTGAACAGGATTGTCGTTGATGCAAATTGTATCTTGATCAGGACCAGCATTGACATCTGGTAGCGGCAAAACCTGAATGCTAAGACTATCATTGCGTAAGCATAAACCCGATCCTAAGGAATATCGCACAATGTGTGTTCCAATTCCAGCAGACCGAGGATTGAAACTCGAATCAGTGGAATTACTTAAACCCGGACCTGACCATATACCTCCTTTGGGTGTGAATCCAATTAATTTGAATCCGACAGAATCCAGGCAAACAGACCGATTGATTCCGGCCTCCACGATGGTTGGTTCAGTAACACCAATGTTCACCAGTTTGTCGACCTCACAGGTTTTGTCGTTTTTCCAGATGAATTTGGCCTGAAATATTCCTTGGGTATTGGGGTTGAAAGCGCCTCCCGGGGAGATGTTGAATCCGGGTGTGACAGCAACCCATCTTCCACTACCTGGCAATGAGCCTCCGGCATTTGCCATTTGAACCAACTGTCCGGAGGTGCTTCGGCAAACAGAAGTATCCCTTGCGAATACGGAAGGCAAAGGATTCACTATAATTGTTTTGGTATCAGAACTGTCACATCCATTGGTGCTTTTAAACCGGTATGTAATTGTATGATTTCCTAGGCCAGCGACAACAGGGTCAAACTGATTGCCACTTACACCAGGTCCCGACCAAACTCCACCTGCAACTGGGTTTACTCCAGTTTGGGATGCCAATTGAACAAGATTGTCGTTGATGCAAATTGTATCCTGATCAGGACCGGCATTCACATCTGGCAAGGGAAGTACATTGATTTCTAGGCTGTCTTTGCGAAGGCAGAGTCCGGAGCCAACAGAGTAAATAACTTTTCGAACTCCTATGCCAGAGAATCTGGGTTTAAAGGTTGAATCGATTCCACCTGAAGCGCCGAGACCAAGCCATATACCTCCTTTTGGGCTAAATCCTGAGAATTTAAAGCCAACACTGTCAATGCAAATGCTTCGGTTGGGGCCGGCCTCTACCGGACTCGGAGAGGTAATTGAAACACTGATGCTATCGTCTTCTACACAGCCATTGCCATCGGTGAAGGTGTATACATAGCTGAAAAGACCCGATGATGATGGAGTAAACTGCCCGCCTGCTGTCACTGCAGGACCATTCAGATTGGTCCAGGTTCCTCCGGTTGGTGAAAAGTTCTGAAGCTGAACCGTGGTGCTGCTATTGTTGCAAACCGTGGTATCTTTTGCCTTTACAACCGGAAGCGGATGAATTATGAAACTGGCGCTGGCTGAATCTTTACATTGGGTGGTCGGATCCGTATAAATATATCGTACCTGATATGTGCCAGGATTTGAAGCGGTGTTTACTACTCCGCTGGTCAAATTGATAATGCTTGCCCCCGGACCTATCCATTTCCAGTTTCCGCCTGTCGGTGTTCCACTCAATGAAAGTGGCAATCCTTTGCAAATAGTTGGGCTAGTTGCTGAAACAACGGGAATCGGATTGATGACTACGGTTACGGTATCGCGTTTTATACAAGGTCCTCTGGAAGCGACCAATTCGTAGCGGAAGGTGCCAGCCGCATTTGTTATGATGGTCGTACTTGACTGGTTGGCATTAGAAACAGCTGGTCCACCATCGAGGTTGTTCCACTGGTAACTGGTATTGGGAGATGGAGTTGAACCGATGGGGTAGGTTAAACTCCCGATGCAAGCCAAAACATCTGGACCTGCATTGGCGGAAGGAAGTTGAAGAATTTTAAGGAATCGCTTTGTATTGCCAGGTCCGCAGACATTGCTTCCACTGAGGGCAATGGTATAAGTTCCGGCATTTAGCGTAACGGAACCTGGATCGCTGGTAGTTGAACCCGGCAGGGTAGGAGCGCCTGTGCCTGTCAGTGTCCATTGAAAATTAGGAAAGTCCGTGCGGCTGGTGAATACATCTACGGTTTTTGGCTCACAGGCTATGGAAGTATCACCCGAAATGCTGTATCCGTCTGCGGCATCAATGCCTTTGATGTCAGAGGGGACTAAAACTGGTGGGCCAATGGCCGTAACGGTTGCGCATGAATAAGAACTACCACAAGGATTGGTGGCTTTTAATGTAATGGTATATGTGCCGGGCGCTGTGAATCGGAGTATGGTATCTGTTTTGGTTGAAGTATTTCCTGTTGCGGGAAATGTGGCCCCTCCGTTTGGAGTAACTGTCCATGTGTATGTATTTCCTGTGCCTGTAGAAAGGTTTTTTAGGTCAAAAGTGAAAGGGACACAATTGTTGGTAGGCGTAAAATCTGCAGGTGCATTGCAGTTTTGCGGACTCGTCTGAGGCTCGCTGGCAGGTGTATAATTCCGTTGAAACTTCGCTTTTGGCCAGTCGCGGACAACCAGCCGCTTTTGCACCTTTGTTGTGCCGCAACCATTCTTGGCTTTGGCAACTATGTTGTAAACTCCTGGTCTGAAATTGTGAGAAATATTGGTTAAAGGAACATTTGGATTGAAAACAATAGAGTCTGGATTAGAAGGAGGCGAAGCAAAAGGGTCGTTAAAAATGATGGTCGTAGTAGTAAAGTTACTTGTCATCATTCGGTTAGGACAAACAAACAACTCAAATGGAACGGTTGCCAGATTTGTAGAAGAGTCTACACAAACCAGCGTGTCGAATTCAAGATTTACTCGAGGAAGTGGTTTGACATATATTGGGGAGGTATTATCATGAGGAAAGCAAGTGTTAAATGCTTTTAGTTTCATGTCGAGCTTGAGTCCAGTGGCTACTGTAATTTTGCAGGCAACAGAATCATCCAATTTGTATAAGTGAGACTGAGGCGCTTTTGATGTAGTATTAAGTGAATCTCCATCACCCCACAACCAAGTGTAATTTGTTGCGTTTATTGAGTTATTTGAAATGGTAACCGTAGTCCCATCGCAAATGCTCACTTGAGGTGGCGGGATACTCAGTGAAGCAGAAGGAAATTTTTCGTTGACAACCTTAAATGGAAATGTTGAAGTACACCCATTTGGATCTGTTGCCAGCAGCGTACCATTTTTAACACCAAAGGAGGCGTAAAGGTGAGTAAGCGTGTCTGGCAGAGAGTTTTGAAAGACAGTTGTGTTCGGCGTTCCATCTCCCCAGGTAAATCTATAACTTGTTCCTGCTGAACCAAGTGAATGATTATCAAATCGAAAAGTATAATTTGAATCCACACTATTGCCATCTGTCTGACAACGCTTCCAAATGAATTCTGTTTCAAAATCTGGGTCACTTAAAACAATTTTTGGCGTAGCCTTTACAGGCACTGAGACTCCAGCTCCGGCTGTGGCGCAGCCTTGCGGACTTGTAGCAGTTAGTAATACTGTGTAGCTGGATCCTGAACCATCCGCTCTGATTGGATAAACATGATTGGCAGTAGTTCCTGTGGCACTATTATTTGCTCCAGATCCTGGGTCGCCAAAAGTCCAGGAATAGCTCAGGCCTCCAACCGGGCCGGTTACTGTAAAACCAGTTGCCGTATTGGCACATTTTGGACCGTTGTTGGTAAAAGCCGGCGCTGCGGGAAAGGCATCCACATTAAAGGCCAACACAATGGAATCCTTACAAGCGGCATCCTGATGGATAAGAACGGCCTTGTAATTGGTTCCTGAAGGGAAACTTTGGTTAGTTGTCCCGTTTGAAAGCACAGTGATTGGACCGGCCAAAAGGACATTTGTTGCGCTATAGAATCGAAAACGATAAACTCCCGAAAGCGCGTTCGGATTGGTAAAGGTGATGTTTTGATTTTGGCAACGATTGGCCGAAATGTTAGCGGTAGAAAATACTGCAGCCGGATTGCACTGAGCCAAGCCAATTCTTTGCACTCCAAAAAGTATTAATGCAATCAAAAAAAATAATTGCCCATAATGTTCTTTGCTCATGATATTCAATGTCTTTTTCGGTTTCATGAAGCGGATAAAATTTGAGATAGTTTTTCGTAGTAGTTTGCTTTTTATCTTGGGTAGTAGAATGATTTCAGAATCAATTTTATTTTTAATCCGATAACGGATTTGATTCTGTTTAAGGAAATTTGTTTTTATAAAATTGCGCAAATCTAAAATTAAATATTTCTAAATAGTAACATTTTAATTATTTGAAAATTCAATAAATGATATTATGGATAAAATTTAAGTGTTACTACGTTTTTACATTGTTTGGTACAAAGTGTTATTATAGAGGCTTTGATGGCTATTACCAAGCGTAAAGGGCACCCATTCTTTTTTCTTATTCTTCCCCTACCTTCACCCTCTCCTTTAACACCATATTTTCGACTTATGAATAGAAGTCTCCTTTCCTGCAGTTTCCTTTTGGCTGCCTCCTTCCTTCAGGCACAAACGCCTGCACGCAAATACATCGATCCGGCAAACATGGATCTAAGCGTGAAGCCCGGCGATGATTTTTACAATTACGCTGGCGGAACTTGGGTGAAAAACAATCCGGTGCCAGCCAAAGAAACCCGCTGGGGAAGTTTCAATGAATTGCGGGATTTCAACATCAAGGCGGTTCGGGAAATTCTCGAAAAATCGGCGCAGGCAAAGGCACCGGCTGGTTCCATCGAAAAAAGAGTTGGCGATTTTTATGCCGCAGGAATGGATTCCACGGGAATTGAAGACCGGAACATCACCCCTTTGCTTCCCTACTTTAACCGCATAAACATCATTACGGACCGAAATGTCTTGAAGGATGAAATCAACCGCCTGCGCAAGGAAGGAATGGCTTCGGCTTTTTATTCCTTTTACATCGCGCAGGACCGCAAGCGCGTAGAGCGCATGGCCGTTCAGATTGGTCAGGGTGGAATTACCCTTCCCGACCGCGATTATTACCTCAAAACAGATGGCAGAAATCCTGCTCTCCAAGAGGCGCTTAAAACCTATATCGCCAGACTTTTTGTACTCACTGGTGATAAGGGCCCGAAGGCTGCTGCCAAGGCCGACATCATTTTCCAGCTTGAAAAGCGAATGGCCCAGGCCCAGATGAGCCGGGTGGAAATGCGCGATCCCTACAAGACTTACAACAAGTTCCTGATCAAAGATTTCGGTCAGACCACTCCGGGAATGGACTGGCCTGTCATCCTCTCCCAACTTGGCGTAAAAGGAGAAGACAGCATTCTTGTTGGACATCCTCCTTTTATGAAAGAAGTAGCGGCCATTCTGGAGCAGGAGCCGCTCGCAAACCTGAAAATCTACCTGCAGTGGAACATGCTCAAAGGGGCTGCCTCCCATTTGAGCAAAGATTTTGTAGATGCATCCTTTACCTTCAACCAGGTTCAGAGCGGACAGAAGGTGCAGACACCCCGCTGGCAGCGCATGTCGCAGTTAACCGACGGTTCCATCGGAGAACTTCTCGGTCAGCTGTATGTGAAGGAGCATTTCCGGACCGAGGCCAAACTGCGGATGAATGTGCTGGTAGAAAATCTTCGCACGGCTTTCGGAAACCGAATTAATGGCCTCGATTGGATGAGCGATGTCACCAAACAAAAAGCCTTAGCCAAACTGAAAGCCTTCCGACCAAAAGTGGGCTATCCCGACAAGTGGAAACAATACGAGGGTCTGGTGATTGACCGCAGCAAACACTTTGAAAATGTAGTGAATGTGGGCCGCTGGAATTATGAGTTTATGCTGAGTCAGCTCGGAAAGCCGGTTGACCGTGAGCGCTGGGGAATGACGCCGCCAACGGTGAATGCCTATTACAATCCAACTCTAAACGAAATTGTATTCCCTGCCGGCATTCTGCAATTTCCGTTCTTCGATGCGAAGGCCGACGATGCCATTAACTATGGCGGCATCGGTGCTGTAATTGGACACGAGATGTCGCATGGTTTTGACGACAGCGGCTGCAAGTATGATGCGGATGGAAGCCTCCACAACTGGTGGACCGAAGAGGACAAAACCCGCTTTGATGCCAAAACCGTAAATTTAGGAAAGCAGTTTGATGCCTACACGGTGCTGGATACCATCCATGTAAATGGAAAACTGACCATGGGCGAAAACATTGGAGACCTCGGCGGACTCAATGTTGCCTATGAAGCTTTTAAGATGACCGAGCAAGGAAAATCAGGTGCGCCCATCGATGGTTTCACACCGGATCAGCGCTTCTTTTTGAGCTGGGCCCAGGTTTGGCGCGGCAATATTCTACCGCAAACCGCTGCGCAACTGATCGTGACAGACAACCACTCGCCTGGCCCATATCGCACGATTGGCGCGCCTGTAAACATGGATGCCTGGTATAAGGCCTTCGATGTAAAACCCGGCGATAAGCTTTACAAAAACCCGGAAGACAGGATTCGGATCTGGTAATAATTCACACCCTTGTAGTTCTTATTCCATGTAGCTTTCTGTCTGGAGAGTTCTGACTCAGTTGGGCCTCTCCAGACCTTCTATACAAATAAATTAATTTCTTTGATATTCATTGCTTTAGAAGGCTATTTTTTCGTCTTTTTTGATTTCTGCATTTTGACTATTTGATGAAAGGAAAAGTCGTAATTCATAGGTTTGTTACTTTTTGGCATCGCCCCAAAAAGTAACCAAAAAAGTCTAGAAAATTCGATCGGCCTCCGCGAGGACTACATCTCCTCCGCGAATTTTCTTCCTCCCCGCGCCGGAAAGGTGTCTGCTATTAATAAAGGCCGGATTTGTGACAGGTGAGAATTTGATTCTGGGTTTATCGTTGTTGCAAAGCAGAGCGTTGGGTACCAACTGGTTTAATAGAAACTCAACACAGAAAAGATTCGGTCTCATGAGCGAATCTTAATCCTGCTTTTTCAGAATGTTTGCGGAGAGTTCAAAACTTTTGCTTGCTTGGGTTGTTATTAAGAGAGCATCGCAAGCACGATATTATTAACATTTCCAGCCTTGATTATGAAAGCAAAATCTTCTTCCAAAACGGAAACTGATCTTAAGGTAAAGATAAAAGAAGCCTATCTGGATTATGTTTTGACAGAAGGGAAAAACCCTGTCTCTGTTTATCATTTTGCCAAAAACGCAGATTTTAAAGAATCGGATTTCTACCAGTGGTACAATTCCTTTGACACAGTGGCCCAGGACATTTGGGAAACCACCATTCATCAGGTCTTTGCCAGTCTAATGGCGACTGATGAGTACAATGGTTTTTCTGTTCGGGAAAAGGTATTGTCGTTTTATTTTACACTGGTGCAGGAACTGAAAAAGAACCGAAGCTATGTTTGTTTCTCTGCATCCAAATGGGCGCTGCCCGGCCGCAAAGATTCCATCCGCTCGGCAGTAGAAAAACTTGTGCAGGAATACTTCGAAAAGCAGGTGCTGGATGGATTTGATTCCGGCGAATTGCTCAACCGGAGTAAAGTAGGCGACTATTACAGCAAGGCAATGGTGATTCAGTTCTGGCTGGTGCTCGATTTTTGGATCAAGGACAACAGTCGTGATTTTGAAGACACGGATGCTTTCATTGAAAAAACGATTCACCTTGCTTTTGGCATGATGCAGGAAAGTACGCTGGACAAAGCCATTGACTTGGTCCGTTTTTTGGCGGGTCGGGTGTCAATTAAATAATCAATCCTTTATGCCGCTTCGTTTTTGCTTAAGCGATGCGCTCATTGGTCCTTACTCATCTTCCTTTCGGTCATTATTTCTGGCATCTAAGCTGGCTTAGAATAATCAACTGAGAAAAAATAAAACCAAGACCGCACTTCTACTCAACCTATCCAAAATGAAAGAACAGAATTCCATACCCGTCACCAAAGTTCAGCGTGCCACGGAGTTTCTTAAAACCGGTGCGCAGATTAGCGGCAACTACCTGAAGCACTATGCCAGAAAGGTAGTGAATCCGGAAACCACAAAAGAAGAACTGCACGCAGATAACGCCGGCGATATTTATAAATCCCTCAGCAAGCTTAAAGGTTCTGCACTTAAAGTTGCACAGATGATGAGCATGGACCGTTCGGTCTTGCCTAAGGCTTATTCCGAGCAGTTTCAGATGAGCCAGTACTCGGCACCGCCTTTGTCTTCGCCGCTCATTATCCGCACATTTCAAAAGTATTTCGGGAAGAGTCCGTCGCAGATGTACGATTCGTTCAACCTCAATGCTTCCAATGCGGCCTCAATCGGACAGGTTCACGAAGCCAAGAAAGACGGCAAACGCCTGGCCGTAAAAGTTCAGTATCCGGGCGTGGCCGACAGCATCAGCAGTGATTTGAAAATGGTAAAGCCATTTGCTGTTCGTTTGATGGGACTGAATGCAGCAGATGTTGATCGTTATATGGGCGAAGTGGAAAGTAAACTGCTCGAAGAGACAGATTATATTCTGGAAGTAGAGCGTTCAATCGAAATCTCGGAAGCTTGTAAGGTGCTGTCGAATGTGGTTTTTCCCAGCTATTACAAAGAACTCAGTAGTTCCCGGATCATTACCATGGATTGGTTGCCGGGCCTCCACCTGAAGGAGTTTCTCGAAACGAATCCATCTCAGGAAATCCGCAACCAGATTGGCCAGGCCCTGTGGGATTTTTATGAATTCCAGATCCACGAAATGCGTCAGATTCACGCCGATCCGCATCCGGGCAATTTCCTGATGCAGGAAAATGGCACGCTGGGCATCATCGATTTTGGTTGTGTGAAAGTGATTCCGGAAGATTATTACTACCACTATTTTTCGCTCATCAATCCCGACAACATTGCCGATGAGGAGCAGATTTTGAAACTGTTTTATGCGCTGGAGTTCTTATATCCCACGGATACAGCCAAAGACCTGGAGTTTTATGTGCCTCTTTTCCGGAAGATGATTAATATCCTGGGTGTTCCGTTTCAGACCGAAACCTTCGATTTTGGGAATGATCAATATTTTGACGGGATCTATCGTTTCGCTGAAGAGCTCGGTCAGATGAAAGAACTCAGGGAGTCGAAAGTGGCCCGTGGTAGCAAAGATGGATTGTATGTGAACCGTACCTATTTCGGATTGTATTCATTACTGAATCAATTGAAAGCCAACATCCACACCCATTCCGTTTTCAAAACCATGGTGGTGGAATTGTAGATTCCGCTTTGCTTGTCCTTTTGGCACAAAATACTATTTTTGTTTTATGGGATTGGCCTGCGAGCAATTAAACCTGATTCGGAAGTACTTCGAAAACCAGCCTGTATTAAAAGCATGGTTGTTTGGTTCGAGGGCACGGAATGAAGAAAAGGATTCCAGCGATATTGACATATTGCTTGCACTTGACTATACAAAGCCAGTAGGATTGGAATTCATTCAGATGAGAATTGACCTTGAACAGCTTTTGAAATCCAAAGTTGATCTTGTTTCTGAGCGCGGTCTATCTCCATATATTAAAGACGCTGTTGTAAAAGATCGTCAGTTAATTTATGCCAGATAAATCTCAAGGATTGAGACCCCTAACACCAACAAAAAAAGGCCCATTTCGGGCCTTTTCATTTGGAGCTGATTTCTCTTATTTTTTGCCTGCAGGCTTTTTTGTCGGTGCAGGAAGCGTTGGTGCTGCAGGAGATTTGGTTTCTTCCTTCTTTACCTCATTTTCTTCAGGAGCCTTAATGCCAAGTTTTGCCATCACCAAATCGGTAACATCAAACTCTTCATCGGCATACAATAAAACTTGGTCGCTGTTGAGCACATGGGTAAATCCATTCTCTTTGGCAATTTCGTTCACAGCCTTGTAGATTTTTTCCAACTCAGGCTTAACAAGATCATTTTCCTTTTTGCGGAGGTCTTCTTGCGCATTTTCCTGCAATGACTGAATGCTGCGCTGAAGGTTGCGAAGTTCTTCTTCCTTGTCTTTCTTAATCGACTCCAGCATGTTGGCCTGGCCTTTCTGATAAGATTCAAACTTGGTTTCGAGTTCCTTGTTTTTGTCCTCGATGGTTTTCAGGTATTGCTTCTGCGTTTCTTCCAACTGCTTCTGTATTACTTTGGAAGCTGGGCTTACACTAAGCACATAGTTTACATTGGTATAGCCAATTTTGGAAGCCTTAGCAGGTTTTGGGGCATTGTCGGCCGTCTGGGCCATTGTCTGGTATCCGAGGCCAAGGGCCAGGAGGCAGCACGCTGCAATCTTGTTCATCACTGAAATTTGAATTATGGTTTGAATCTTTATTTTTTGTCTTTGTTCTGTTCGTTCACAGTGTCGTCTTTGTCGCCAAGCCCAAGCTCTTCCAATACAAAATCGGTATAGTCATGGGCAGGATTGGTGTAAATCATCACCAAGTCACCGGCTTTATCAAACATGATAGCAATTTTTTTCTTCTTGCAAACTTTCTCTACAGCCTCAAAAACCTTGTCCTGCAGGGGTTTAACAAGTTCCTGTTTCTTCAGGAAATACATTCCTTCAAATCCAAAGGCCTTATTCTGTGCATCTTTTGCATCCTTGTCTTTTTTAGAAATGGCAGTCTGCCTTTCCTTTTTCATGTCATCGGTAAGAAGTACTTCCTCCGCCATGTATTCTTTCCTGAGCTTGTCTACATCCGTTCGCAGGGCCTCAATTTCGGTTTGCCACTTTTGACTTTGGGTGGCAAGTTCAGAACTTGCTTGCTTGTATTCAGGCATTTTCGAAAGAATAAACTTCGAATCGATGTAGCCGAATTTCTGCGCAATTGCCTGCTGAAATAGGCCTGAGAGCAATATTGTAAGGATCAGTAACTTCCTCATAAATCAACGAATTTGCTGGCCAATGGTGAATTGAAAGGCATTGTGCATGGAAGTAGGCCCATCAAAAGCCACTCCATAATCAACACCCAGCATGCCAAAAGCCGGCATAAAAATACGCACTCCGCCGCCAGCAGAACGATAAATATTGAAAGGATTGTAATCTTGATAGCTGCCCCAGGAATTTCCGCCTTCCATAAAGGCGTGAACATAGATTGTAGCGGCAGGATTTGTGCTGATGGCGTAGCGCAATTCGGTTACAAACTTGTTGAAAAGTACCCCTGCCTCAATTCCCCGAGGTGTGCCTACGGAACCATCTGCATATCCACGCAAAGCAATGATGTCGTAACCAAGAAGGAAGTTGAAACCAGACAAGCCAGAACCGCCCAAACGGAACCGCTCAAACGGACCGATTCCCAATTGCTTGTTGTAGTTTCCGATAAAGCCGAAGTGGCCTCTTGTATTGATAACCAGGTTTTTGGCAAGTGGAATAAACCAGGATGCGTCCAGGTTCCATTTATGGAATTCTACCCAGCGGAAGCGCTCATTGTCGTTTGCAAATTTGTTGTTTTTCCGGAAAAGTGAATAGGGGGGGGTCACATTCACAATCAGAGAAAGACTGCTTCCTGATGTTGGGAAAGTAGGATTGTTGAGGCTGTTCCTGGAAAAGGTAGTATTAAGTGCTATTGAATTGCTGTTAGTGAGGTCTTTGCCGAAAGTTGAACCTGTAATGAGCTGATAGTTGAAAAGTTCATAGCGCTGCACATTCAGGGAACTCATTAATGAGAAATAGTCATCCGGCCAGCGCAGCCTTTTTCCAAGGGAAACATTAAATCCATTGATGGCCAGTTTGCTGCGCACATCTTGGGTTGTAGTGAGGGTTCTTTGAACAGAACGGTTGAGTCCAACTGTGAAGCTATTTGGCCTTTTGCCACCAAACCAAGGCTCGGTAAAGGAAATGGAATAAGTCTGGAATTGCTTTCCATTGGCTTGAAAACGAATGGAAAAGCGCTGGCCATCACCGGAAGGAAGTGGCGCCCATTCCCTGAAGTTCGTAATTTTTCGCATGGAGAAATTGTTGAATGAAAGTCCAAGCGTACCAATAAAGCCAAAAAATCCACCCCAACCGCCTGACATTTCAATCTGGTCGCTGGGTTTTTCTTCTACCGTATAATGAATATCGACCGTTCCGTCTTGTGGATTTGGTACTGGGTTCATGCCAATTTTTTCAGGATCAAAATAGCCCAAGGTGGCCAGCTCGCGGTTGGTTCGAATTAAATCAGACCGGCTAAATTTTTCTCCTGGCAAGGTTCTGATTTCGCGCAACACCACATGGTCGTTGGTTTTGGTGTTACCTTCAATGGTGATTCGGTTTATTCTTGCCTGCGGACCTTCGTGCATTCTTAATTCAATGTCAATCGAATCCTTGTTAACCGCCACTTCGCTGGGGTCAATGCTGAAGAAAAGATAGCCATCGTCCATGTACAAGGAACTGATATCCATCCCACTCGGATTGTAATTCAGTTTTTTCTGAAGCAGGTCCATGTTGTACACATCGCCTTTTCGCAGGTTCAGAACCGTGGCAAGAAAATCATCTTTATAAAGATAGTTTCCCGACCACTTGATGTTTCCAAAGTAGTATTTCTGACCTTCTTCAATATTGATTTTCAGGCCGATGGTGCCGTCTTCTTTTTTCCATACAGAATCAGAAAGCACCTGCATATCGCGGTACCCGTTTTTGGTGTAGAATTCAGTTAGTTTTTGTTTGTCTGCCTCAAATTTGGAGCGAACAAATCGGGAAGCTTTGAAGATTCTCCAGAAATATTTTTGCTTGGTATCCTTGAGTTTTCTTTGAAGCGTTTTTGCGTCCATCGTTTCATTTCCAACAATTTCAATGCTGGAAATCTTCATTTTTGGACCTTTTTCTACATTGATTTGCAGGGCAACCGAATTGGGAAGACTTGTATCGTTTTCCTGGGTAATGTTGACCGCAGTGCTGAAAAAACCTTTTTCCAAGAAGTGCTTTTTTACAGTGTTGGATGCAGCTTGTATAAGTGCATCGTTGATTACTTTTCCACGAATCAATCCCATCTTTTCACGGATGTCGTCTGCTTCACCTTTCTTAAGTCCTTTTATCTGAAATTTTGAAAGCCTGGGCTTTTCTTTCAACACAAAATCAAGAAAAATGAATTCACCTTCGGGCCTCTTTTCAACCTTGGCAATCTGAACCTGAATGTCTCCTAAAATTCCTTGCTCCCAAAGTTTTTTGATGGCTGCGGAAATTCCCAGTCCGGGAACTTCAATTTTGTCGCCAACCCTCAAACCGGAATAGGCGATCAAGGCTTCGGGTGAAAGAAATTTTACGCCTTTGATTTCGATTCCTCCGATTTCATAGGTTTTAGGATTTTCGAAGTCTATTTCTGTGGGCACTGAACTGGAAGTTCGGCTGCCAAGTTTTACCTGTGCAGAAGCAGCAAGTGAGAAGCAGAATGGAATTAGAAATAAGAAGTGACTCAGGCGCATTTCTGGGTTTTAAACTTTGCCGAACCTGCGATCACGGGTCTGGTATGATATAATGGCTTCGTGCAGGACCTTCCTGTCGAAATCCGGCCAAAGCACCGGGGTTACATAAAGCTCTGTGTATGCAATTTGCCAGAGTAGAAAATTACTCACGCGCATTTCGCCACTGCTGCGAATCAAAAGTTCGGGGTCTGGTGTTGGAAAAGACGGCATCAATGCGGCAAAATCATCTTCGCTTAATTTCTCAGGAAAAGTCTCTCCTGAAAGTAAGCGGGTTTTTAAACGATTTGCTGCTTCGGTTATTTCCCAGCGACCTGAATAATTTAGCGCAAGCGTTAAAATCATGCCCTTGTTCTCTGCCGTTTTTTCCATTGTCTGGGAAAGTTCTTCCTGACATCTTTTTGGAAGTCCGGCAATGTCTCCAATGGCAGTAAGCTTGATATTATTTTTTACCAAAGTGGGCGTTTCTTCCCGAATGGTTTGAACCAGAAGTTCCATTAATGCCATCACTTCTTCCTTTGGTCGCCCCCAGTTTTCTGTAGAAAATGCATAAAGCGTCAGGAATTCCACCCCAAGTTCTGCACAGCCTTCGGTTGCTTCCCGCACTGCTTTTATAGCATTGCGGTGGCCGAAAATCCTTGCAGCCATTCCTTGTTGGCGCGCCCATCTGCCATTGCCATCCATAATGATGGCAATGTGCCTTGGTATTTTTTGATTGTCCATTTCGGACGGGATCTGCATTTCTTCCAGTTGGGATTTCCGGACGGGTCCGGTTTTTCGAACGACAAAAATAGGTTTTGAAAGCGGATTGGGAAAGAGGGATTTTCGCATTGATTTGAAAAGGCTTCCAGGGCTTTCTTTCGGGCATTTCATAAATTCTGCATCTTGCACCTCATTTCGAAAAAATTGATGCAGGAAGTTGATTTCAGGAACCTCACGGAGGGTTTGCTTCGGGGCGAAAGATTGCACCTGAGCAAGGCAATTACCCTCGCTGAAACTGTAAGTTCTGCGCTTTTTTCTTACCGCGACCGTTTGCTTCAGCTTGCGGAGGAGGCCCCAAAACCGGATACATTTCGTCTTGCGGTTACTGGAGTTCCTGGGGCTGGAAAAAGCACCCTGATTAATTTGCTTGGTCAGGAATGGATTCGGCTTGGTCACAAAGTGGCCGTGCTCGCCATCGACCCAAGCAGCGGCGTTTCCCTTGGTTCTATCCTTGGAGATAAAACCCGGATGGCCGAACTGGGTAGAGAGGAAAAAGCTTTTATCCGGCCATCTCCTACCCGGCTCCATCTTGGTGGTGTGGCCTCTTCCACCTTCGAAACAATTATGCTGTGTGAAGCCGCTGGCTACGACCGCATTATTGTGGAAACGGTTGGTGTTGGTCAGTCGGAGATTGAGGCGAGTCATCTTACAGATGCAGGTTTGCTTTTACTTGTAACCGGCACCGGTGATGATCTTCAAGGAGTGAAAAGAGGCATTTTAGAGGAAGCGGATGTGGTTTTGGTGAACAAGGCCGATGGAGAAAACAGAGAGCGGGCCGCAGCTTTTGCAAGAGAATTGCAGCACTTATCGAGCCTTTGGCCCGACAGAGGCAATGGCAAAAAGGCACAAGTATTAACGGCCAGTATTACAGAAATTGATTCCATATTGAATGTAATTTTTGCGCTTGAGAATTTTAAAATGGAGATCTTAAAGTCTGGCAATTTCCATGAAAGGAGAACCTTGCAGGTTTTGGCGCAGATGGAGGTGATTATCCAGCGCAGGCTGGAGGAGAAAATCAGGAACCAGCAATTTTGGAAATCTATGTTGCTGGAATCAAAAGACAAGTTTGTAAAGCCTGGCGCCAGTTTGTTTCAGGAGGTAAACCACATTGTGGACAAGGTGGAATTTAGGGCGAAAAACAATTCTTGAATATCTGAATTAGACATTTGCGAATTGATTTAAGAATTATGGAAAATTGGGTTTTCAAAAACTCTAAAATATGAAGGTAATTAGGATTGATTTTTGTGATTTCTGGTCGGGTTTTGACCGTTACCAAAATTACTTTACACAATTGCTCAGTAAGTATTTTCAGGTGGTGGTTTGTGATGATCCGGACTTTCTCTTTTTCTCTACTTCCGGAATCCGGCATAAGAGCTACAACTGTATCAAGATCTATTACACAGGCGAGAGTTTTCCTCCCAACTATATCGATTGCGATTATTCGGTTTCATTCGAATTAATTGAGAATCACCGTAACCTCCGCTATCCGCTGTATATTTTATACGGAGATATGAATTCGCTCATGAGTCCGAAAAAGCCGTATTCTGAGGTCAGAAGTCAGCATACAAAATTCTGTAACATGGTTGTTTCCAATGCCAGAGCGACCAAACGAATCGACTTTTTTCATAAACTCAGTCAATATAAGCAGGTGGATTCCGGAGGACGGTATATCAACAACATCGGCGGTCCGATTGAAAACAAGATGGCGTTTATTTCTCAGTATAAATTCTCCATTGCCTTCGAAAACAAATCACAGGATGGATACACAACGGAAAAACTGGTAGAGCCTATGTTTTGTGGCTCCATGCCAGTTTACTGGGGAAACAAAAAGGTGGCACTTGATTTTAACCCAGCATCGTTTATCAACTGGGATGATTATGGAAGCGACGAAGCTGTCATTGAGCGGATCATTCAGCTTGATCAGAATGAAGATTTGTATGAAGAAGTGTACAACCAGCCTTATTTTAATGGAAATGAAGTAAATCGTTATTGCAACGAAGAGCGGCTGGTTGAGTTCCTCTCCGATATTTTCTCTTCCCGCATCCGGAATACCTGCTATTATTATGGCCGCACGATAACCATTGAATATTACAAAGCTCAGGTTTTTGCGGGGGGCGTGAAGAACAAAATTCTCTCTATTCTTCGATAAGGTCGTTGAGCCTCTCGTGCTCTTTGTGGAGGCGGCTGTGGATGGTTCCGTTCTTCACCTGTTCCACAAATGCTTTGAGTTGGTCCATATCTCCGTCCAGAAACTTGCCGTCTTCCCTACGGAATCGCTCGAGGTTTTGCTGCGGGTCAAAGGCTTTTTTATCTGCTTCAATTTTCGAGCATAGTTCATCCAGATCGTTGTTGTATACCACAAAATTTTCTGATAATGTTCCTGGCCCGCGTACCGTAAGGTCGGGTTTGTGGTAATGCGCCCAGGCCCATTTGGAATAGGGAGTGTATACTTTTCCGCCACAAGCCTGTACTTCGGCAATCGGAAGTCCAAAGGCTTCGAGGTGAGCCAGAAAATAAATGGACGACTGCCGGTAGATTTTCCGGATTTCCGACATGGGGTACCGTCCATGAAGAACGGTATAATCAGTTTTGGTTTTCTCCAGAGCAAGAATCTGAATGGCTCTTTCGGCCATGTGGTTAGGCCGCTCAAAATCAATTAATGCTCGGAATTTACCTTCCTGTTCTGGAAATAGTGTGCCGTCATTGAGGTCGCAGCCAATTACTGTAAGAGGCTGAAATCCTTTCGGCATTGGAAGTTCTGTGGTGGCAGAACCGATGAGGTACCAGTCGAAGCGTTCGAGTCCATAATGGCAAGAACCTTTGATGAAACCATGGTAGTCGTTTCCTTTTTTTAGGAACCGTACCCATTCGCCAATGGTAGAGAGATAAATTGAACTGTAAAGCACGATGGGCATATCAGGAAAACGGGACCGAACTTCTTCCACTCGTTGCAAATGATAAGTGAGGTAGGCGGTCGGAACAGTTTCTACCACTACCATCAGATTATAACCAGCTAGTTCTTTCCAGCGAGCATTAAAACGGGCTTTTAATGGAGGGTTCACTGCATGGATTACACTTTTTACAAGGTCTTTGGCACCCGAAAAGCGAATTTTAGTTTCCGGTAATTTGTGATCCAGAAAAAACAATCCGTCATAAAATACCGTGCTACTGATACCTATTTGGTTGAGCATCCGATGCAGACCTTCGGCTCTTGGTTTTACGAAATTGTCTGCAGTGTCTGCCATAATGGCTATTCTCATCTATTTCAGTTTTAGAAGGGTAATCAATGAAAACCAGAAGCTGTCTGTGTTTCCGCCACGGGCTTGGTTGGATCCGTAAATTTTACCCAACAATTCGGCTAGCTGGAAATTAAAGGCTTTCGGACTCCTTTTCAACAAAATTTTCTGGTAAAATGTGTTCAACATAATTGTGAAAATTTGCCAGTTGGTATAATACGGTAAAACACGTCTTGTATGTGGGAAGCATTCTGCATAGGCTTCCGGATAGGACGACGACATGCCAAATAACAATCGCTTCAGATATGGAATGCCAGTTTTTCGGGATGCAATGAGGTGGTTTAGAGAAAGGCTTGGGACAGCGGCTACGGCATATTCCATGAGAATGGCACAAAAAACAAGTTGCACATCTTCGGCACTGGTCATCGAATTCTTGGTTCGGCCAATTGCGGAATAGGTTCCGTTTTTCACCTTTTCCAGATAGGCCGAATATATGGATCGGCGCACAGTTTGTCCTGTTCCTGGGGGATAAAATCCCAACCAGTGGGGATAAGATGCATAAAGCAATTGGTCGTTTTTTCGTTCCTGAAAATATCCTTTGTAATAGGCCAACCATGGTTCAACCTCGCCAATGTATTCGACCGAAATGTTGGCAGGTCCCGCCACCCCGATATTCGGAAACTGGTCGTACAACTTACACACTTCCTTCAAGTATGCACCATCAGGTTCGTTGTCGTCATCAAAGAAAACGATGATGTCGCCGGTGGATTCGGTATGTCCTTTTTTGCGGGCATGCAACAAACCTGGTGTGGTTTCAGACACAATCCTGAATGAAAATGGCGGTGTAAAATCCGGAAACTGTTTATCAACCAGTTTGGAAACTGGCTCCGTACTGTTGTTGTCGACCAGCACAAATTCCACCTTTTTGCTAGACGGAACCGCCAGCGAGAAAATGGCTTTCAACGAACGGTAAAAGCTCTCAGGATCGGGGTTGTATGTGCAAAGAATGATCGAAATGTCCATGCCTTAATCCTGTTGTCTAGCGTGTAGAATTCCGTAGATTTTATTCCGGATGGCCCAGAAGATTTGAAAGAACCGTGTCTGCAACCTCACAGATGTAGATGCTTTCTCCAAATAGTATGCCCGCATGGCAGCTGCTCTAGAATAAGAAGAATCGCTGGCCTGATCTTTTCCTGTTTTAGCCTCCGGCAAAAGTCTGAAATTTCCCCAGATTTCATCGTGGTACTCCATAGGAATTCCTTCGAGTATCAGTTTTAACATGAAATCATAATCCATTGCAAAGTGCTCATCTTCAGGAAATAATCCGATCGTGCTGTGTAAGTCGGCTGGGTAAAAATAGGCAGAAGGATTGTAGGGCCATTCGCAAATATCGGCCAGCATGCGGGCGGCACTCATTTCGGAGGGTTTGTTAACCGAAATTAGATTTTCATTTTCATCCCAGACATTGAGATTTCCAAGTAAAAGCCGCTGTTTGTCTGGATTGTTCGAAATAATTGTCAGGACTCTGGATAGCGTATTTTTTTCATAATAATCATCCGCATTCAGGAAGCCAATCCATTGCCCTTTGGCCATGCGGATTCCCTTATTCATGGCATCACTCTGGCCTCGGTCTTTTTCCGAAATCCATCGCAAATGGCTGAGTTTTTCGCTTTGATTTTGAAGAATTTCAATACTTCCGTCTGTGCTTCCTCCGTCAATTATCAGGTGCTCAATTCCACCAGCTGCCTGTTCTGCTACATTGGCAATGCAAGCTTCCAGCCATTTGCCGGCGTTGAATACGGGGGTTATGATGCTAAGAATGACCAGGGCTTTGGTGCAAGCTGTTGTTGTTGCGCAACAAAAAAGGGCGCTTTCTGCCGATAAATCAA
>CANETC010000041.1 GCA_947441055.1 Cytophagaceae bacterium
CATGAACCTCCACCTTCTGCCTAAATAAAAAAACCTAGGAGGTTTGCTTAGACGCGAATATCGAAACCTCCTAGGTTTAACCAACTAGGCAAAAATCCGCTCAATCCCACAATCCGCTCAATCCGTGATGCCGACAAAAAGGCAGAAACTAAAGGAAAATCAATTGCCTATTTTGCTTAGAAGGTCTTGTAATTCGCTGTCGGTCAGGTTGTCCTTTTCGGATTTATCATAAATTGAAATCAGAAATACGGTTTAATCGGAAACCACAATGTTGGTGATTACCCTGCCACCGCCTCGTTTTCCTTTGCCTTTTGAGGCGATGGACAACCTAATTTTGAAACAATAATTTCCAAGCGGCACGCCCTGTTCAGGATTTTGTTCAAGGCTATCCAGTAATGAACCAAATTCCTGCTTTAGAGAAGGATACTTTTTGACAAGCCTTTTCAATTGTTTGTCAAAAGGAGGAATGGATAAAACCTTATAATTCATCCAGCAAATCTCTTGCAGGTCTGGCTTCTAGTTTTCCACTGCGAACCATTTCCAGGTTTTCGACAGCCTCTTTTATTTCCCCAATTAGCTTGGCTTTTTCTTCGCTGAGCGGACTCGTTTTCACAAATGGAAAGCTTCGAAGCAGCTCCATCATAAAAGCTGCTTTATTGTCCCTGATGTCAAGCATCACTTTCATCGTTTTTTCTGTTAAAGTGCCATCAAAAATAAGAATATTTGACCAAAAAGCAGCCTTGGTAAACCAACCTGAAAGGGCTGAAAATTTTCAGCCCTGACTGCATTTTGTCGTCTTTGGGGTTTTTCATCAACGAAATAAAAATCCTTATTGACTTGTTGGTGGAAAACACCAACAAGGGCGAAAGGGTAAATTAAGTAGGATCAAAAATCTGCGAAATCCTAAAATCCGGTTAATCCGTGATCCGAACAAAAAGGGCAGACACGCAGATCTGCCCCTACAAAACCGAACCATGGCTGACGAACCCAAAAATCCGCAAAATCCCTTCATTCGCATCAACCGCAATCCAGACAAAAGATAAGGACTAAGAAACCAGCCCGAACTGCCGGAAGTGGTGGTCAATGTGCTTTCTGCCCAACAAATCCCAGTGCCATTTGTCGAGCAAGCCGAAAACGGCATTCGGAGTTTCTTTCCCGGGATTGGCCTTAAACCATGCCTGATACTCATCCCAAAGGGATAAAAGCGCAGTTTTCGCCTCAGAAAGAGAGGGAAATTCAAGGTCGCTTGTTTTATCAGGATCCAGATTGGGGTGTTTGAAATCACGGGGTATTGCATGATAATTCCACAAACCTTCCTGGAATTTTTCGAGCCTTTCCTCGGCCGTTTTTACTTCGGTCGGTATTTGGCCCAGTGCTGTGCGGAAGTGAAAAATCAAATGCTCGACCATGTGCTGAGGACCCATTCCACCCCAATGTGCAGGTGTATTTTCCTTCAAACCAGCCAATCCTTTTTGAACATTCTCCCGCGTAAATTCCATGAAGGGCGATTTCTTCTGCACAAGCGTCAGAATAGTGGCAACCGCCACAAGGGCATCATCCTGGTCAAAAACCTCCACCAACCACTTCACTACACCGGAAGGAAATTCTCTCCCCTTGCTGTCGCGTTCCACTTTTTCCTTGCAGGTGAGCCTGGCATAAATTGTGTCATCGTGGTAAACCGGACGAACAAAGCGACATTCTTCAAGTCCGTAATTGGCTGCTACCGGACCCTTATTTGGGTACACAAAAAGACCGGCTGCTGCGGACAAAATGAAATATCCATGGGCCGTGCGCTTTTCGAAAATACTGCCTTCCAGCGAGGTGATATCTGTGTGCGCATAAAAATGATCCCAACTGAGGTTGGCAAAATTCTGTATGTCGGAATCGGTTACAGTGCGCTTGTGCGTTTTCAAAGACATGCCCGCACGGATGTCTTCAAAATGGTATTGAAATGGATGTTTTTCTGCTTCAACATAGGGTGCACCAGTCTGATAAATTCCAGAAACTGCAGTGAGATTTCCGGGTGTTCCCTGCACGGCGCAACGCTGCAAATAATGCATCACACCCCGCATACCGCCCATTTCCTCTCCACCACCTGCCCGACCAGGACCTCCGTGAATCAAGGTCGGCAAAGGAGAACCATGTCCGGTGCTGAGCTTGGCGTTTTCACGATTCAGAATCAAAATTCTGCCATGATAACTGGCAGCTCCAACGGCAAAGTCACGGGCCTCGGCATTGTCGTTGCTCACAATGGAACAACAAAGCGAACCCTTACCCATTTTAGATAGTTCGATCGCCTCTTCTGTGGTTTTATAAGGCATCAGCGTGCTAACTGGACCAAAGGCCTCAATGTCATGCACAGCAGTATTTTTAAAAGGATCTTTTTCAAGCAGCAAAACCGGACTCATAAAAGCGCCTTTGATGGCATCTGCTCCAATTACTTCCACCAGATCCGGATTTCCAAACACGATTTCCGCTGTGCGGGCAATTTCACGGATCCGCTCGCGGACTTCCTGAACCTGGTCTTTGCCTACAAGGGCACCCATGCGCACTTCTTTCAATGCCGGATTTCCGATTGGCGTTTTGGCTAGTTCCCTTCCAAGTGCTATCTGAACATCCTCCATATATTTCTCAGGCACCATAATGCGGCGAATGGCAGTACATTTCTGACCACACTTCACCGTCATTTCCTTTTTCACCTCCTTTACAAAAAGGTCGAATTCCGGGGTTCCGGGTGCTGCATTCAATCCTAAAACAGAGCAGTTGAGGGAATCGGCTTCCATATTAAAAGGCACCGCTTCATTGATGATCCGAGGATGGGCTTTCAACATTCTTCCGGTAACGGCCGAACCTGTAAAAGTTACGGTATCCTGGGACATAACCGTGTCCAGAATATTCCGGGCCGGACCACAAATTAGCTGCAAGGCGCCTTCCGGAAGAATTCCAGAAGCAATGATGTCGCGCGCTACTGCCTCGGTGAGAAATGAAGTTGAAGTTGCTGGCTTCACCACTGCCGGAACTCCGGCCATCCAGTTCACCGCACATTTTTCAAGCATGCCCCAAATTGGGAAATTGAAAGCATTGATGTGGATGGCAACACCCTCTTTTGGCACCATAATGTGTTGCGCCATAAAGGCGCCCCCACGGGATAAATCCACAGCAGGACCATCCACATGGTAGGTTTGATTGGGGAAATTTTTACGCAGGGAGGCATTGGCAAAAAGATTGCCAAAACCGCCTTCAATGTCAATCCAGCTGTCAATCCGGGTGGCACCGGTCCGATAGCTTAACTCGTAGTATTTTTCTTTTTGTTTGCTGAGGTACAAGGCCAGCTTTTTCAGCATTTCTCCCCTTTGCTGGAAGGTCAGCTTCCGAAGAGCCGGACCACCGGTTTTACGCCCATATTCCAGAATGGAAGGAAAATCGAGGGCTTCTTTTCCGGCCAAAGCAATAAGCTCACCGTTTACCGCATCGTAAAGCGGAGTTCCTTCTTTGGCTTCGGCCATCCATTGGCCTTGAATATAGTTTCCGAGAATTTGCATTTGGTGTAGCGTTAGGTTCGTGATTGAGAATGCAAAGATTATCCAATTGCCTGGGCAAGATCTTCTTTCAAGTCCTCAATGTCTTCAAGTCCAACGGAGAGTCGGATAAGCGTATCCTTCAATCCATTTTTTTCTCTCTCTTCTTTTGGAATGCTGCCATGTGTCATCGAAGCCGGGTGGGTACAAAGCGACTCCACACCACCAAGAGATTCAGCCAAAGTAAATACCCGAAGTTTTTCCATCACCTGAATGGCTTCCGGCAAACTGTCGTTTTTCAGGGTAAAAGAAACCATTCCCCCAAAATCATTCATCTGACTTGCCGCAATGGCATGACCAACATGGTGCTCCAGTCCTGGGTAATAAACATGTCCTACTTTGGGATGGTGATAAAGCCAGTTGGCGATTTCTTTTGCGGATTGACAATGCCTTTCCATTCGCACATGCAGGGTTTTTAGTCCACGCAATACAAGAAAACAATCCATCGGACCTGGTGTAGCACCAGAAGCATTTTGAATGAAGGCAAGTTTTTGATGAAGGATTTCATCCTTTACAACCAAAGCACCCATGACCACATCCGAGTGACCAGCCATGTATTTTGTAAGTGAGTGCATGACAATATCAGCACCCATTGTCAGTGGGTTTTGAAGGAAAGGCGTTGCGAAAGTATTATCAACTGCCAGCAAAATTCCTTTCTCCTTCGTGAGCGCCGAAACTGAGGCGATGTCCACAATGCGAAGCAAAGGATTGGTTGGCGTTTCAACCCACACAAGTTTAGTAGCGGCTGTTAAATGTGGCTCAACATCCGCAGCATTCTGAATTTTCAAAAATTTGAACTTGATGCCGAAGTCTTCAAAAATCTTGGTGAAGAGCCGGTAGGTTCCGCCATACAAATCAGAGGAGGCTAATACCTCATCACCCGGCTTTAAAATTTTCATTACAGCATCGGTTGCTGCAAGTCCGGTTGCAAAACACATCGCAAATTTTCCTTCCTCCAAAGCAGCAAGATTGTCTTGCAAAACTGTCCGGGTTGGATTGTGTGTTCTGGAATATTCATAGCCTTTGTGGACCCCGGGAGAGGTTTGGGCGTATGTAGAAGTTTGAAAAATAGGGGTCATAACTGCCCCTGTACTTGGGTCCGGATGGATACCGGCGTGTATTAGTTTGGTAGCGAATTTCATTGGTTTTGCCATTTGACAGAAGCAACAAAAGTAGCATTTCCGAATTACCCAAAAACCAACTTGGAAATTTACATGTAAAACCCTTAAATCTGTGAGCGGCAGATTGGCTTGAAAAGGCTATCTTTGCCGGCCAATCCTCAATTCCTTGAAAGAAAAACCTGCCGGAAAACCCGGAAAAAAACTTATTGGTTCAAAGCCATCTGCATCTACCGGAAGCATCGGAAATCGCAATTCTGGAGCAGCAAAGCCTGCTTCTGCTTCTTCAAGAACCTCCGCGCCAGGAGAAAAGAGAGCAAGAATTTCCAGCGCACCAGCGTCTGGTATCCAAAGCCGCATCCGTCCAGAAAACAGAGGGAAGGAAAGTACAGCCCGTATGGAGGCTGAGGAAAAAAGAAATGCAGGGCTTCCTTATACAAGGCGTGAAGACCGTCCAGAAGGCAACTTTCGCAAACCAGGTGCAGGAAATTTCTCCGACAGATCCGAAAGGCGTTTCGATAAACCAGGATTTGGAGCAGGAAGCAAACCAGAAGGAAGGTTCCGCAAACCGGAAGCATCTGGATCCGGAAGTGATAGACCCGAAAGGCGTTTCGATAAACCGGGATTTGGAGCAGGAAGTAAACCGGAAGGAAGGTTTCGCAAACCGGAAGCATCTGGATCCGGAAGCGATAGACCCGAAAGGCGTTTCGACAAACCAGCATTTGGAGCCGGAAGCAAACCTGAAGGAAGATTCCGCAAACCAGAAGCATCTGGATCCGGATTCGATAGGCCTGAAAGGCGTTTCGACAAACCAGGATTTGGAGCCGGAAGTAAACCTGAAGGAAGATTCCGCAAACCGGAAGCATCTGGACCCGGAAGCGATAGACCCGAAAGGCGTTTCGACAAACCAGCATTTGGAGCAGGAAGCAAACCCGAAGGAAGATTCCGCAAACCAGAGTCTGGCGATTCTGGTGAAAGAAGGGAATTCCGCAAGGATGGTCCCGGTAAAGAAGACCAGAGCCGGAGATTTGACAGAGATAAGAAACCTTTTGGCGACCGCAGCAATGCAAGGCCCGGGTTCAAAAAAAGTCCGGCTGGCGGAAGTTTCGCTCCCACCAAAAACCGTCTTGGAATTCAGTCGCCTGAACAGGTAAAGGAATTCCGCCGCAAAGGCAGTTCGGTTCCGGAATACGATGAAAAGAAAATGGCTTCCATTGCCGGTAACAGAGGCAGAAGGCCAGTTGGAAGAAAATCAGAAGGCCGCAAGGCACCCAATGAGGAAGGCTTGCTGATTCGTTTGAATCGTTATATCGCCCAATCCGGACTTTGCTCACGCAGGGAAGCTGATGACCTGATTTCTACAGGCCAGATTACCGTGAATGGCAAAGTAATGGACCAGATGGGCTATCTTGTAAAAAGTGATGATGTGGTAAAATATGGCCGCAGACTCCTCAATAAGGAAAAACTGGTTTATGTACTTCTCAATAAGCCAAAGGATTTCCTCACAACCACAGAAGATCCAGAGGAAAGGAAAACCGTGATGACACTTGTGGAAAATGCCTGCAAGGAAAGGATTTATCCGGTTGGCCGACTTGACCGCAACACCACCGGTCTTCTCTTAATCACAAATGATGGAGAGCTTTCCGAAAGGATGATGCATCCGAGCCACAATGTCCGGAAAATCTATCAGGTAGATCTCGACAAACCCCTCACAGCGGCAGATGAAGCTGCCATCCGTGCAGGAATTGAACTCGAAGACGGAAAAGCACCTGTGGATGAACTGGAAGTACTAAGTAAGGAACGCGAAATCGTAGGTTTGAGCATCCACATTGGCCGAAACCGAATCGTAAGACGCATTTTCGAAAGCCTTGGTTATAAAGTCGTTAGACTTGACAGGGTTATGTATGCCGGCCTTACCAAAAAGGATTTACCGCGTGGCACCTGGAGGTATTTGACCGAAAAGGAAGTCATCAACCTTAAGTATTTTTCTTAATCGCAAACCTTTCTGGGTTTCTCTGGTTTTCGACTAAAGCTTTATTCATGCCAGAGGAATTTAAAAGGGGGAAAGAGATTGATGTAGACCGCATCGACTTAGACAAGTTAAGGGAAAAATCTGCAGAAAATCCGGGGCTTCTCCCCTACGCGCACACCAATGGTTCAGCTGTTATCCGGCCTGAGGATATGAACCGAACCGTGGCGCGCTCACTCAGTGCCATGGACCAGCAAACAGAAATGCAAATGGATCAGATTATGGCCCAAATGAAGTTGCTGGCAGATCAGGCGAAGGCCATTCAGGACAGAAAAATAATTTCAGAAAGAATCTACCGCGCTGAAATGCGTTTTGAGCCGCTCATTGCGCACACCTATTATTTGTACCAGAGAAGTGGTTCCGATTTGGTTTCACTTGTAGCACCAAATGAATGGGGCCGGTCTGCACGAAAAAATATTGAATGGATTGCCACCATGCGTTTACTCGCAGACCATACCTGGGAAATTCTGGATTCCAGACAAGAGGAATCCAATATCGAAATTTGAAAATGCTATGGAGAAAATCCGTCCCTTTCTGATTGATTTTGTCAGAATTCTATTTTTGTATCTAGGTATCAGGGTTGCACTTGAATACATTTCAGGGTCGGGTTTTGATCCCCTTAATTTGGTAAAATCTCAAATTCTGGAAGCGGCAATGTTCGCCGGACTTTTTTCGGCAATTCGCCTGATTATAAAACCGAAAGCCAAAAACTGATTAACTTGGACACCGGCACTTAAGGTAAAAAAAGGTCGGAAAATGAAGTTCGCAATTGTGGATGTAGAAACCAGTGGAGGAATTTCCACTGTGGACAGAATTGTCGAAATAGGCATTGTTCTGATGGATAATGGAAAGGTTGTAAACAGATTTGGAAGTCTGGTCAATCCCGGAATTTCAATACCGGTTTCATTAACCGCCATTCACGGAATCAACAATGAAATGATCAAGGATGCGCCTGCTTTCTCTGACTTGGCGGAGCAAATTACCGAGATGCTTTCAGACAGAATCTTCGTTGCCCACAATGTGCATTTCGACTACGGGTTTTTACAAGAAGAATTCAAAAGGGCTGGTCAACCATTCAGCCAAAAGAAACTTTGCACGGTTCGCTTGTCGAGGAAAATCCTAAAGCTTTCCTCCCATAGCCTTGCCAATCTTTGCCGACACTTTTCGATCGTAAACACCAGAGCACACCGAGCTTTGGAAGATGCCGTTGCCACAGCCGACATTCTCGGAAGACTTCTTATTCTTCCTGGCACGCAGGAAATTATCTCCGAAATGATCCGTGGAAAGGTCGGCGCTTTTAAAGGTCCAGAAAATCTACCGGAAGACAAACTCAACAAACTGCCCAATTCCATCGGTGTTTACTTGTTTCTGGATGCCCATGGCAAAGTGATTTATGTGGGAAAAGCGATTAACCTCCGCGACCGGGTGCGGCAGCATTTTACTGCCCAAACCCACACCAAGGAAAAAAGGAGCTTTTTGGAATCCATCCACAACCTTGAATTTGTGGAATGTGGTCATGAACTCATGGCCCTGATGACAGAAAACGAACTCATCAAAAAACACTATCCGCGATTCAATACCTTAAATAAGGACTTCCGGCTCAATCATGGAATTTATGAATTTCAGGATCAAAGGGGATTTCGCCGCCTGGTGTTGGGACAAAGTGGAAAATGGACAAGACCATTAAGGGTTTTCCGAAGTCGGGAAGAGGCTTTTTCTCTCCTCCTAAAACTCAGCATAAAACATGGACTTTGCCTTAAATTAAATGGCTTGACTCAGGAGAATACTCCGCCTTGTAGCTATTCGAATGAATCAGGAAATTCCTGCATAGTTTGTAGCAAATCAGGCAAGATTGAAGATTACAATGATTCTGTCTCAGAATTGATCCGGGAAAACTTTAGGCTTGGAAGAATTGTCCTAAAAACTTCAGGCAGAAAAGCCGAAGAAAATGGCGCCATTTATCTGGAGAATGGCAAAATAATGGGCTTCGGATATGTTCCGAACAACAATTTCATTTCAAATGAATTGGAGGAAATTCGTTCCGTACTGGAACCCTATTACGATACACAGGATGCCCAATCGATTATTCGACCTTGGTTGGAAAAAAGCAGGCAGGCTGATTCACAAAGTGCATTGATAGAAGTTTTTGAAGTGCCAGAAACACTCGCCTGATTTTTGGTTTATTCTTTCGGAAAAACCCTGCAAGCCTTATCTTAGCCGACCCAACCATGAGCAACGCAGAAATTACCGAAAGACTGGAAGAAGCCATTGAATTAATGGAGCTTCTTGATGTTAATTCATTTAAAATCAATGCCTACAGAAAACTTATTCAAAGCATTGAAGCTGATTCCAGACAAATTCAATCATTAAGTTCAGAAGAAATTTCAGCAAGTTTTTCCAAAGGGATGAGCCTGGTGCTGCAATCCCTCGTAGAGCAGGGAACATTTGCTGAACTGAGCGAAATGGAAAAAGAAATTCCATTCGGCGTTCGCACGATGCTTCGAATCAATGGCATTGGTCCGAAGAAAATCAGAACGCTTTGGAAAGATGCAGGAATTGAAAGCTTGCCAAAACTCAAGGAAGCCTGCATTGCTTCTCAGGTTTCTCAACTGAAAGGATTTGGGGAAAAGATTCAGCAGGGAATTCTCGATGGCATTGCATTTCTCGAAACCGTACACGGCAGATTGCTCATGCACAAGGCCGACAAACTGGCCGACAAGCTGGAATCCGACTGGGAAAAATCCGGCATTTCAGGTGGCATCAGAACCGGCGATTTCGCAATGCATTCTGAAACATTTTCTGGATTGGATTTTTTATTTCCTCTTGAAAAACGAAATCAAATGAAGGATTGGTTTGGTGAAAATCCTTCCTTTAAACTCATCGAAGAAAATTCTGGACCATTTCACCTTCGTTTCTGGAATGAAACAGAAGAATTCAATGTTTGCCTTCATTTTGCCGGGAAAGAAGATTTTGAAAAAACTCGCTTCATGCTGGAAACTGAAAAAGGCCATTGGGTAAAAGCCAGTCAGGCAGGTATTCCACTTTACTCAGAATGGAAAAAAACGGGCAACAATGCAGACCTTTATTCGAATTTGGGCTGGCCTGCCGTTCCAGCAGAACTCAGAAATGGCACATTTGAATGGTCGCCTGAATTTCCCGAGAAAGTAAAAAACCTTATCAATTACAAAGACCTGAAAGGTTGTTTGCACAACCACAGCACTTGGAGTGATGGTAAAAACAGCATCCGCCAAATGGCAGATTGGTGCATCAATCAAGGTTGGGACTATTTTGGAATTGCAGATCATTCGCAAACTGCACGGTATGCCAATGGGCTCAACGAGGACAGGGTTTTCTCGCAATGGGCGGAAATCGACGCGCTTAATACAGAGTTCGGACAAAATTTCAGAATTCTAAAAGGCATTGAATCCGATATTCTGGGTGATGGAAGTTTGGATTACACAGACGACATTCTATCCCAATTTGATTATGTGGTTGCCTCGGTTCATTCGATTATGAAAATGGACATTCGCACAGCCACTTCAAGAATTATTAAAGCAGTAGAAAATCCATTTACCAGTATCCTCGGACATTGTTCAGGTAGAATTTTGTTAAAAAGGTCTGGCTACCCGCTTGACTATGAAAAAGTAATTGATGCCTGCACTGCAAACCATGTTGCCATAGAACTCAATGCACATCCTTCACGCCTTGATATGGATTGGCAAAACCTGGCACGGGCTATTGACAAAGGTGCCATAATAGCCATCAATCCCGATGCACACGAGGACGCAGGAATGGCCTATATGCAGCACGGCGTTTGGATGGCCAGAAAAGCGGGTGCACCGAAGGAGCTAGTTCTTAATGCTTTTAATAGGCAAGGCCTTATTCAATTTTTGCAGCTAAAAAATAAATCAATTGCCTGAAATGGAAAACCATTGGAAAACAATCCGGCCAGAGGAAAGTAGCGTAGCCGAATTTCATTCGAATATGTTGGCATGTGTAGGTCCAAGACCCATTGCATTTGTGAGCACGATCGATTCAGAAGGAAGACCTAATCTAGCTCCTTTCAGTTTTTTCAATGTTTTTGGAACCAATCCAGCAACACTGATTTTCTCCCCAGCCCGAAGAGGAAGAGATAATACCACCAAACACACACTGCACAATGTAGAGGCAATTCCGGAGTGTGTGGTGAATACCGTGAACTACCCAATTGTGGAACAGATGTCCTTAGCCAGTTCTGAATTTGGTGAAGGTGTAAATGAATTTGAGAAAGCAGGCTTTACCGCGCTGCCCTCAAAATTTGTAAAACCATTCAGGGTGGCCGAATCTCCAGCTGCTTTTGAGTGCAGAGTTGAACAAATAATCCACACAGGAACCGAGGGAGGGGCCGGCAATCTGGTCATTTGCAGAATCCTTGCACTGCATATCAACGAGAAATTTATTGATGGCTCTGGCAAACTGCTGCAAAAAGAAATGGACCTTGTTGGTCGCATGGGATATGAATATTACAGCCGGGCAAATTCAGAATCTATATTTGAAGTTCCCAAACCAAGCAGCAGGGATGCAATTGGATTTGATGGTTTGCCTAAAGCCATACGCGAATCTGACAAGCTAACCGGCAATGAACTAGCAAGGTTGGCATCCTGTAAAAAATTATTTACCCAAGAAGAAATCGAATCGTTTATTAGGGCACAGATAACAAAAAACCATGTTGAAGCCGATTTGATACAATCAGCCAAACAGAAGTTGGCGGAACATAATTACGAAGATGCTCTTTTAATTTTACAAAGTGCTTATTTTGTATGAAGTATTGAGGTTACTTTTAACCCCTAAACCAAATTAACCTTGTAAGAACCACAAGAATAAATGACAATTTTAGGAAGCATCATATTATCAACCTTATTCATTGCCCTAAATCTGGCAAGTATGGTCCTTTGGGGTCTTTCCTATATTACAAAAAAGTACCAGACGGGGGCAGTCGCAATGATTATCCAAGTGCTTCAAATTTTATTTTATTCCTTTCTGGCCTATTTAAAAGGAGACTTTTTTTTGCTTTCTGAGCCTGTGGATTTTACAGCCAACCTGATATTTTCTGCAACCGTCATTGGTTCGGCAATCAACTCCTTAGCAGGCTTGAAAATGTACCATCAGCACCGGGTAATCGCAGCCATTATTATCCAATTAGGTTTATTTCTGAGCGCTGTTTTGCTGGTAACTCAAATTTCTGATTCCTCTTACAACAGCTATATTCAGAGCACGCAAAAAAAGGAAGTGCAGGAAAATCCAGGATTCAACCCAACGGATGACTTTATAAAAAATAAGCCAAAGCCCATCAGAATTGATACTTCAAAAGGAGTTAGAACTCAAATCAACTGACGAAGTACATTGATTTTGGCGGCTGTTTCAGACAATTCCGCCTCCGGATCAGATCCCGAAGTAATCCCAGCACCTGCATAAAAAATCAGTTGCTCATCACGAAAGCAAGCAGTTCGAAGATTGACAACAAATTTTATCCGTTCCGGATGAAATGAACCAGAGAACCCAGTAAAAAAGGATCTGTCCAATTCTTCATTATCCACAATCCAACCATAAGCCGAATCGAATGGAAAACCACAAACGGCTGGTGTTGGATGCAACGATGCCGCAAGCCTAACGGCCAATTCAGCATTTCCTCCTTCCAGATGAAAAACAGTAGAAATATGACTTAAATCGCCAGCATCAAATGTAATGGGCCCAAACTCCTTTAATTGGCCCTGACCTGCAATTTCCGCAAACTTATCCCGGATAAAACCAGCAACTAAAGCCTGTTCGATTATTTCTTTTTCACTCCACAAAGTATCATTTCCAAGTTTTGTTCCAGCCAATGCATGTGCAAGAACCTGTGAGTGATTTGCACCAAGAATGGAATGCCCGGATGCAACCAATATTTCCGGACTTGCAGAAACCCAAAGTCCTTTGCCTGGAATGTTGAAAACAACAAAATTCGAACCTGAATATCGCTCACAGATTCGTTTTAGGAAACCTGCAAGTTCTTTTCCTGAAAATGGCAAACGAACACTCCTACTCAGGACAACCTTTTCAAAAATTCCATTATCGATCGACTCAATTGCAGCGCTTACCAGAGATTTATAAACTGAATCCGTTCCTACAGAAACAAATCCTTCGCCTGAATCATCGGAATCTTCATCATCACGATAAAATCCTTCAACAACAAACCTGCGGGATACACAAGCCTGAATATCAAGAAATGGCGGGATAAGATATCCTTTTGCGCCAGGTTGAAAAGGAAATGCGACAAAAGCGCTATTGCCTAAGTATGACAAAAGCGAAATTGGTGAATCAAGTTCAACCACACTTTCAGAATCGCAGGCAAAAAAATCGGCGAAACCTGTTTCCGGAAAATATTGAAACCCAAATGCTATTCTTGAAAGGTCGATATCAGGAACCGCTTCGAATAGCATTTCCGGATGTATCCCTCCTTTCCCATGAAATTCCCAAGCCATGCCTATTGGTTGTTTTTTGTTCCTAAAAATTTTGATAATTCCGGGGGATAAATCTTATCAAACATTGCATTACCCCGGATAGAATTTCTCACACGCTTGTATTTGGCATAATTGCCGTCAATTTCTTTATAACGACCAATGGAAGTAATTCCATCAAAAAAGAACCCGCCAACAGCACCCGCCAGACCTCCAATTCCCAGCAGAATTAAAGAATTACTCGAAAATAAGTAGTCTTGGCTATCAGTGAGGTTAAAACCAAGCTGGATGGCGCCAACGGCAAGTCCCGCACCAATGCTTGCCCCAAAAAATTTTGAAGAAATACTAGGTCGAATCTCAAATGAATTTATTTCAGAAAATTGAAAATGCTTGATAAATCTGTCACAATCATTTGGCTGAAAACCGCCTTTTTTCTGCCAAATGAAAATTGAAGAATCAGAAACAATGAGAATTCGACCAGAAAAGGACCCTTCTTTTGTATTCACAGTGATATTTCTTCCAGTATTTTCAAAATAATTAAGACTGTTGGGAGAAAATCCTGGCAACAATTTCCAATTGATTAGGTCTTCCTTATCTGCAACCGATTCAAACCCATCAATCAGTCGGCTAAGCTCCTCACCCGCCATTTTGGAAATTGTAACGGTGCTGTCACGACCATTGGAAAAACTCAAAAGCAAAAGGATGTTGCCAAAATTGTCCTTCCGGTAAACAGCACTTTTTACAAAATCAATTTCTGGGAATACATTAAAGTATTCAATCTCTACAGAATCTAAATCAGACCCAACTCGTTTACTTAATTCAAAAATATTGTCCTGCTTGATTTGTGAGAACAAATCTGAGGAAAATAGAAACAGAATTATGACCAGCAAAGCCGGGCGAAGAAAAAGACAATTATGCTTTTTAAAATTTATCAAGGGAGGCTGTTTAGATTTGAGCCAAACTTCCGGTAAAACCTTCAATTTCAGAAATGTTTTTCATGCCAGCAAATCATAAAATTTTAACCAGAAAAATCTACCTGCATATCTGGAGCAGCTTTTTGTGCCTGTTCCTTTGCAACTCAGGCAATTGGCTACTGGCACAGCAAATTGATGTAAGCCAATCCACATGCGGCATCAATGAAAAAAATATTAAAGGATTTACAGTTTGCATTGAATTAGATGCAAAATCGGTTGAAACTGGACTGAGCCGACACATAAAATCCATAGGAAAGTTTTCAAAAGCAGAACGAAATGCATGGGAAGGAAAAAATCAAATGATTCAATCCATCTCAACGGATGCCATCGACTTTTATGCAAAGCAAACTGTCTCTCCCAGATGCGTTCAGGTATTTATGGGCGCCAATAGAAGCGGCGGCGAGTCCGGTTTATCGGAAGCTGACCAAGAAAATATCCGCAAAATGGTTTATGATTTCGCTCTGGAACAATACAGAAACGACCTTAAAAAGCAGATATCAGAAGCCGAAAGAGTTGTGAACCTTGCAGTAAAAGCGCATGACAAACGATCTCAGGAAGGAGAAGACCTAAAAAACAGACTGACAAGAACCAGAAAAGAAAAAGCTAGGCTGATTGAGGACCTTGATGGCAATTCAAAACTGAACTTGAAATTGAAATCAGACTCAATTCGAAATGTTTCTGAGCGGGAAACTGCCCTTGAAGAAATAAAAAAGGTGAGGCAAATTGCCGAGGAAAAAAAACAGAAATTGGGTCTGGTCAAATAAGATTAGGGAATCTCTCTAGCGCATTTCTCAATCGAATTGCACATTCATCACGACCTACCAATTCCATAAACAACATCAAATCCGGACCTGCACCTTTGCCGGTAATGGCAATCCTAAGAGGCAATAACAGCTTCCCAGATTTAAAACCAGCTCCTTCAACAGCGGCAGTAAAGGCCAACTTAATTTCAGCTGCGGTCCAAGATGCAACGGAATCAATGCAGCTGAGAAAAACCCCCAAACCAGCACTGGCATCAGCATGCCATTTTTCCTTCAATAGATTTTGGTCAACTTCACCATTAAAATGGGTGAGATTGGAAATCATCTCATAAATCTCATAAGGAAAAGTGCAGCGTTCCTTAACCAGCGCAACCCATTTAGAAAGTGTTTCCGCAGGAACAGGTAAGCCAAGAACATTCTCTATTCCATCCTTAAACCAATCATCAGATTTTTGTTGTAAATATTGATGGTTGAACCAATTGGCTTTTTGAATGTCGAAACGGGTTCCAGATTTACCAATTCTATCCAGGGAAAATGCCTGAACAAGTTCATCCATGCCAAACAATTCTTGTTCGGTTCCCGGATTCCAACCAAGAAAAGCAAGAAAATTTAATAAGGCTTCAGGTAAATAACCTTTTTCACGAAATCCTGGGATTTCAACATTCCTGGATTCATCCATCCATGAAAGCGGAAAGACAGGAAAGCCCAATGCTTCACCATCCCGCTTGGACAATTTCCCGTCACCAACTGGCTTTAACAACAAAGGAAGATGTGCAAACTGTGGCATTGTTTCTTCCCAACCAAATGCTCTGTATAAAAGCACATGCGTGGGTGCTGAAGGCAACCATTCCTCGCCACGAATAACATGGCTGATCTCCATCAAATGGTCATCTACTACATTGGCAAGATGGTAAGTTGGCATGCCATCACTCTTCAATAAAACCTTGTCCTCCAAAGTAGAAGAGTGAACCATCACCCAGGAACGAACCACATCATGAAAACGAATTTCCTCATTTTTAGGGACCTTCAACCGAACAACATAAGGCGTTCCATCGGCTAAAAGAGTTTCTAATTCCGTGCCCGACATAGATAGGCTGTTCCGCATTTCATGGCGCGTTGCTGCGTTATACTGCCACGAACCATCAGGGTGGGCTGCGCGAGCAGATTCTAAGTCTTCAGTAGAATCGAAAGCATAGTAGGCCAGTCCTTTTTTCAACAATAAATCAACGTGCTCGGAATAAACCGCCATCCTTTCAGATTGTCTGTAAGGAGCAAAAGGACCTCCTTTCAATGGGGATTCGTCCTCTTCGAGACCAAGCCAACGCAGGGAATTAAAAATATACTCTTCAGCACCTGGTACAAATCGAGCCTGGTCTGTATCTTCAATTCTAACAATAAAAGTACCGCCCAACTTTTTGGCAAGAAGATAATTGTATAAGGCTGTACGAACACCGCCAATATGAAGAGAGCCCGTAGGACTTGGAGCAAATCTGACCCTGATTTTTTGCATTGATCAATTGAATATTTTATCAAAAAAAAACCCTTGATTTTCAAGGGTTTGATTTTTTACCAGCTGGCTTTAACAACGCCCGGAATTTTACCCGAACTTGCCATTTCCCTGAAAGTTACCCTGCTGATACCAAATTTACGCATATATCCTCTCGGACGACCTGTTAGTTTACAACGGTTGTGTAAACGAATAGGAGAAGCATTCTTTGGAAGTTTGTCAAGACCGATATAATCACCGGCAGCCTTTAGAGCAGCACGCTTAGCAGCATAACGAGCTACAGTCGCTTCTTTTTTACGCTCTCTGGCTTTAATGGATTCCTTAGCCATGATATTTTACTTATTAGTGTGTGATGTTAGAAAATGGCATTCCAAGCATGCGAAGAAGCTCATAGCTTTCCTCATCTGTTTTAGCCGTTGTAACAAAGGTAATGTCCATACCCGTGATTTTAGCAATCTTCTCGATTGAGATTTCAGGGAAGATGATCTGCTCTTTTACACCAAGGGTATAATTTCCACGACCATCAAAACCTTTTTCATTTACACCTTTGAAATCCCTAACACGAGGCAATGCCACTGCAGTAAGCCTGTCAAGAAACTCGTACATGCGATCTCCACGAAGTGTAACTCTCGCTCCGATTGGCATATTCTCACGGAGTTTAAAATTCGAAATTGCATTCTTAGACTTAGTAGCCACTGCTTTTTGTCCAGTAATGATGCAGAGTTCTTCAACACCTACATCAACCAACTTTTTATCAGCCACAGCAGCACCAATTCCTTTGTTGATAGAAATCTTGGTAATTCTTGGCACTTGCATGATGGACTTATATTGAAACTTTTCCATCAGGCCCGGTAAAACCTTATTCAGGTAAATTTCCTTTAAACGAGGAGCAGCCATTATTTTACAAATTCGTTGTTAGACTTAAAAAAACGCTGGAGCTTTCCAGTTGCATTTTCTTTGCGACCGGTTCTTTCACCTTTACCACTTGCTGGATTAACCAGAAGAAGGTTAGACAAATGAATAGAAGACTCCTTTTTAATGATACCACCACTTTGTGGATCACCAGTTGTAGGCTTTTTGTGACGGCTTACCATGTTGACACCTTCCACAAGAGCGCGGCCCTTTTCGGAATCAATCTTCATAACAAGGCCTGTCTTGCCTTTGTCGTCGCCACTGATCACCTGAACAGTGTCGCCTTTTTTTATGTGAAGCTTAGTCATATTTACAGTACCTCTGGGGCAAGTGAAATTATTTTCATGAATTGCTTTTCACGCAGTTCTCTGGCAACAGGTCCGAAAATACGCGTTCCACGCGGCTCATCGTTGTTGTTTAGGAGAACAGCTGCATTGTCCTCAAAACGGATGTATGAACCATCTTTTCTGCGAACTTCTTTACGGGTTCTTACAACCACAGCTTTTGTAACTGTTCCCTTCTTAAGGTTACTGCTACTAAGAGCTGACTTAATGGTAACGACAATTTTGTCACCTACAGAGGCATACCTCCTTTTGGTTCCTCCAAGCACACGAATTACCAGGACTTCCTTTGCCCCACTATTGTCTGCTACTGATAAACGCGATTCCTGCTGTACCATGATTATTTAGCTTTTTCAATGATTTCTACCAACCTCCAGCGCTTACTTTTACTGAGGGGACGTGTTTCCATAATTTTAACAAGGTCACCGATTCCGCAATCATTATTCTCATCATGAATGATGAACTTTTTGGTGCGGGTCAAAACCTTTCCATATTTAGCGTCTTTGAAACTTCTTTCTACAGACACAGTGGCCGACTTCATCATTTTGTCGCTGACTACGCGGCCGGTCCTTACTTTTCGTTCGTTTCTTTCCATGATTATTTAGCAACAGAAAGGTAGGTGTTTATTCGAGCTATATCCCTGCGTACGATCCTGATCTGGAGCGGATTCTCAAGGTTGGTTACCCCATGGGCAAACTTCATCTTATTCAGGATGCTTGTGAGTTCGTCAAGCTTGGCTTGAAGCTCCTCCTTTGAAAGCGCCTTAAATTCGTTCTTTTTCATTATTCTGCGTAATCAGGACGGGTTACAAATTTAGTTCTAACAGGAAGTTTTTGCGACGCAAGTCGAAGAGACTCCTGAGCAGCAGCCAAAGGAACACCATTGGCTTCGAAAATAATGGTACCAGGTTTTACACAAGCAACCCAATATTCCGGTGCTCCTTTACCTTTACCCATACGTACTTCAGCTGGCTTTTTAGTGATGGGTTTGTCAGGAAAAATCCTAACCCAAACTTGACCTTCACGCTTCATAGCACGGGTCACTGCAATACGAGCGGCCTCTATTTGTCTGGCTGTAATCCAACCAGTCTCAAGTGATTTTATCGCAAAGCTTCCGAAATCTACAGTGAATCCACGGGTGGCTAAACCACGAACGCGTCCCTTCTGTTGTTTTCTGAACTTGGTTCTTTTAGGCTGTAACATCTTAAATCAAATTATCTTGAACCTTCGTTTCTTCTAGGTCTGTTGCGATCACCGCCACGACCTCCTCCACCTCCACCGCGGTTGTCGCGATCACCGCCTCTGCGGTCATTGCCACCACGCCTATCTCCTCCTCTTCTGTCGTTTCCGTCAGGACCAGCACCTTGATTCATCCCAGTGTTCGGAGTCAAGTCACGCTTTCCAAAAACTTCGCCTTTGAAAATCCAAACTTTAATACCGATTTTACCAAATGTCGTGAGTGCCTCAGAAATAGCGTAATCAATGTCAGCGCGAAGCGTGTGCAAAGGAATTCTACCTTCTTTGTACTGCTCAGACCTGGCGATGTCAGCTCCACCCAAACGGCCGGAAACCTTCACCTTAATACCAAGTGCACCAGAGCGCATTGTTGATGCAATTGCCATCTTCATTGCCCTACGGAATGAAATTCTGGCTTCAAGCTGCTGGGCAATATTCTCACCAACCAACCTTGCATCAAGCTCAGGACGTTTGATTTCAAATATGTTGATTTGAACATCCTTACTGGTGAAGCTTTTTAATTCTTCTTTTATTTTATCGACTTCGGCGCCACCTTTTCCAATTACAACACCAGGTTTGGCTGTGTTGATGGTAAGGGTAACACGCTTAAGTGTTCTTTCGATAATAATTTTGGCAATACCGCCTTTCACAATCCGACGACCTAAGTAGGTACGGATCTTGTCGTCCTCCACAATTTTGTCGGCATAAGATTTACCACCGAACCAGTTGGAATCCCAACCTCTGATGATGCCGAGGCGAAGGCCTATTGGATTTGATTTCTGACCCATATTATGCTACTGAATCTAC
>CANETC010000042.1 GCA_947441055.1 Cytophagaceae bacterium
GGGCAGAGCAGGTAATTGCTGTTTATCAGGTTATTAAATCTTTGAAGCAAATGCCTGATTCCGCAGAAAAACGCAAGGCAATCCGCGAAAAGCACCGGGACGACGATTTCTTCGAAGTTCTGGAATATCTCGATTAGGTTTCATCTTGATTTTCAGATGATGAAACCAATTTTATTAAAGTAAATCAACAATCAAATACTTCTAAGTCGCTCTTTTTTATGACGGCGTGCTAGTATATATTTTTAGGTTTTTTGCAATGTTATTGCTGCGAAACATCCAAAAAGAGGGCAATAATTTGCTTTCAAGTTAGATTTTCTTAATTTTTTTCAATCTTTTATTTTTTGTTTTTCTATTAGATATCAGGCACTTACAAAGGATTTATTTTTATTTCCATTCAAAATGCTGCTTGAAGAACAAGATTGAAGGACCTAATTCCACAAGGTAAGTTCGCTATCGGCTTTTGCTGAAATAGAATGCCATTTAAGTCTCAACGTTGCAGCATGTTCAATTTAAACAATAAACAAAACATGAAAAAATCGATTGCAATACTTGCATTTGGCGCATTTGCCTTGAATGCAAATGCCCAAGACAATAGTCTTGAAGCCGGTAAAATTTTATTTGCAGGTTCAGTAGGATTTTCAACTGGTTCTTCGGAATCAGAAGTAACTTCCGGTGGGACAACTGTAAATGAAGAAGGACCAACCACCACGAACATGAACCTCCTTCCTTCGGTTCAGTATTTTTTATCAAGCAATCTTTCAGTTGGACTTGGAGTTGGATTTGGCAATACAAAAATTTCATCCGAAGAAGATATTGATGATACCAAAATAGAATCAACTACCACAATTTCTCAGATTAGCCTGGCTCCAATGGTTACATACTATAAGGGTTTAGGTAATGACAAATTTGGTCTTACAATAAGTGCCATGTTGCCATTGGGTTTTGGAGGTGTAAAATCGGAGATAAAATCCGGAAGCACTACTGTAACCGACGAGTCTAAGTTGAATTCTATTTCATTCAACATTCAACCCGGCCTTTATTATTTTCCTACCAAGAAGGTAATGCTTACTGCCAACATCGGTAATATTTTCAGTTTTTCAAGAGATACTCAGAAAGAAGATCTTACTGGGGGCGGTACTTCTACAGATTCTGATACCTCAATCGAGATTTTGAATCTTAATACCAGAGGCGGAGTTGGAACAGGTCTTTCTTTTGGAGCTTCCTTCTTCTTTTGATAACCAGATTAAGTAATCATCAAAAAAACCCTGCCCGGCAGGGTTTTTTTATTTTTTGACGGTTGACCAATCCGGTTTTTGATAAGCCTGTACTTAATCTATTTTCATATAATCTGACCTTGGTCTGGAGCAATTGGCATTTATGTCACAGGATCCCATGACCTATCTCCTGTGTTCCCTGCATTGGATGTTGTCTCTTGCCTCAAAATCCAATACCCATGAGAATACCTGTCTTTTCCTTAATTCTTTTCATGCTGGGCAATATTGCCTTTGCCCAGAATCCGGTTGGTCTTACCCAACGCGACAACCTTGATCCCTGGACCTATAAGCAGGGCATCCGACCGAAAGCCGGAGATTTTGGTTACTTTCTAAGTGCCACCACCCAGGATTTTAAGTATTATTCTAACATTAACCCACTGTCTTATATCAATTTCAGGTGGTACAAAAAAGATGACCTGGTTTTTCGTGGCGGACTCCGACTTTTTAAAAATAAGTCTTCTTTGAAAGGTGAGTCAAACGATTCACTTAATCTCGGTTCCGAAATCAGCAGTTTCAGCAAGCGGGAGGAGAAATCGGTTGAGCACCGTTACGGTGTTTGGGCTGGGGTGGAGAAACACCTTTGGCCTGGAAATATGGTGGATGTGTATCTGGCTGGCGACCTGAGGGCAGGCATCAGGAGAAAAGTCACAAATTTTATGGAGCAACCCACCACAGGCGAGAAGGTGGAAAGCCTTGTGAATGCCAACAGCTTCGAATACGGTTTTGATGCCAATATTGGTTTCCAGACTTTCATTGCCGACTTGCCACTTTCAATTGCGGTTGAGGCCGGTTTTCAGCTTACTGCGGCAAATTTTCGAAGAGGAAAAGCAAAGGAATCGGTTGGCGGAGTTACCACAGAATATCAGTTTGAGGTGGATTCAAATTTGAATCCGAGCAGTTCAGACCAGTATTCCAAACTCTCATCTGCAAAATTTGATTTGGATGCTGGTTTACGCTTTACTCTATGTTATTTCTTCTCAAAATAATCTGAAGCAAAACCATGAGAAACATTTTGCGAAGGCATGGCCTGCTTTTAATAATTACTTCAATTGCTTTTTTGGAATCCTGCACCGGAGTTCGATCGCGGATGTTTGTGCAGGGAAAAAGCCCATTTCGAAGCTGGGATTACCACCTTATGTTTCAACGCAATGATTTGCTTGAGCTCGGTTCGGTTTCCGATAGCCTGCACTATACGACTTATCTCGGTCTGATTCACACCAACAAAGATTACAGGTATACAAAACGGATTATGTATCCAGGAATTGGTGGACATTTATTTCAAGGATTTAATGGCCATGGCTATATATCCAGGGTCTTGTATTCACTTCATGAAAAGCAACCGGATGCGGATATTATCATACCTGTGAAGGTGATTACCAAAAAGCAAAAGATGTTTTTAGGAAGCAGAAAAACCATCACAGTTATTGGAAAAGCCTATAAATTTAAATGAGAATGTGGACGAGAAAAAGGCAGGGGTTTTCCGTCTGCCTTTTTCAATTTTTGAAAACCAGTTTTGTTTTTTTTTCTTCTTTCGGCTTGTACCCGAGTGGAAGACATACCCATTGGGATGCAGGTCAATCCCGGGCAAATGATTGTGTATGTACAAACAGATCAGGTGCAGGAATTTGTTATTGATGGCAGTGCAAAGACTCCAATTACCAGGTTCAGGGTGGTTTCAAAAGTTAAAAATACACGAGAACACTTGGAGCTCGATTCCATTTTTGAAAGCCCACAAAAGTCAGTGCGGTTTTCATGGTTTTTTAAGGCTCCGGTTTTTTCCGTTGATACAGCCATGTACCTCTACTTCGAGCTTTTTAGCCAATCCGGGGAGTCTTTTAAAATTGCCCGGCAGATCATTGTTCGAGGTGGTGATCCGACGCTGGTAGAAACAACGGGCTGGCGTATTTTTCCCAGAAATACCGGAAACCCAAGACATGGTTTCAGCATTAATTCTCTTACTTATGGAACCATCGGAATTACAGATTCCAGTTCGATGGATTTTCTGGATGTTTACCCAGATTCTTTGTCAATGAGCTGGGTTTCCTGGTCTCGAGGCCGATTCGTTCGATTTAATGATTTTAACTACAGCGCCGCCACAGTTAAATCTTTGGCTGATGCTTATGAGGCAGGAACCAAGCTTGAAATGGTTGGCAATTTGAGGGAGAATGACATTCTGCTATACAGGAAAACGCTGCCAAATGGGACAAGGACCAATGTAGCAATCCGAATTACTGCCATTTCAAATTCAATTGTGGAACCGTACTACGAATTCAGTTTAAAGAAATAAAAAAGGCCTGCATGGCAGACCCTTTTTCAATTTAAAAATCAATTTGTTCAACTATTTAACAATATCCTTAGTTTCTTAATCTTGTTTCCTGCTGCAAAGGAAAGCTTTACATATTATCAAAAAGGAGACATGCTATTAATCCTTTGTTAAGTTATGGCTGAAATGTTTTGGAAAAAACTATTGAAAGATTGATTTCTACATGGAAAAAGCTTCAATGAATTTTTTGCGCTTAAGCATGTGTTAGGAACATCCAAAGTAAAAAACATCTAAGTTCATTATTATGAAGTAAATCAATCATGTGAATACCACACTGGAGAGAAAGAACGTAAGGTTGAACCGGCCTCGATTGTAAAGCCAGTGTTAATGCAATGCTTTTCCATTTTTTTTCTTGAATGTGTGGAATTTTCAGGGCTTGCCTTATATTTGCGCACCCTCTTAAGCCTCCTTAGCTCAGCTGGTAGAGCAACTGACTTGTAATCAGTAGGTCGTTGGTTCGATCCCGACAGGAGGCTCACTGGAAATCCAGCAATAGGCGCTCAAAAATTGAGCGCCTATTTTTTTTATATGGTTTAAACCCGGATTTTTGGTTAAATCAGTGTGTACCAAGTTGTTCTGCCTGCTCCCTGCAAAACCAAGTGATTTTTCTCAACCAAAACCCTGAAGTGTTGCTTTAGTGTGTTTCGACTAATCCCTGTCAGTTTGATAATTTCCCCTGCGCTAACTCGTCCATGTTCACGGGCAAATTCAAGAATTTGCACCGACAATTCCGGCAATGCGGAAAGGACGATTTTTTCCCGCTCCACTTTCTTGGCCAGCCTATGCATTTGTTTTTGAAGCGCTTCCAAAAAGAACATTACCCAGGGCTGCCAATCAGGTTGTGCAGTTCTTATTGTTCCTTGAGTCTGTCGCAATGCCAAATAATAGGCTTCTTTGTTCTGCTCAATCACACTTTCAAGCGAGCTGTAAGGCACATAAGTGAACCCGAACTTCAGCAACAGTAAGGTAGTAAGAATACGACTTAATCGCCCATTTCCATCTTGAAATGGGTGTATTTCAAGAAATACCACTACAAAAATTGCCACGACCAAAAGGGGGTGCAGGATTTTTTCTTTCAATTGATGGTTTAGCCATGCCACCAATTCTTCCATCACGCGTGGGGTATCAAAAGGAGTCGCGGTTTCAAAGACAATTCCGATCTGCTTTCCAGTTTCATCAAAAGCGGCAACTGTATTGGAATTGGTTTTGTACTTGCCTCTGTGCCATTCGTCTTTTTCACTGAATACCAACAGGTCTTTGTGGAATTGTTTGATATAGTTTTCAGTCATTGGAATGTCATTCCAGGCACTGAAAATTGTTTCCATAACCTTCGCATAACCCGCTACTTCCTGCTCGTCCCTTGTTGCAAAGGTTTTAATTTCCAGATTGGATAGCAGCCTTTCCACATCTCTGTCGGATAATCTGCTTCCTTCAATCCTGGTGGATGATCCAATGCTTTCAATGGTCGCAACCTTGCGCAGGGCGGAAAGGCGCTCTGGAGCCAATGTGCCTAAAGCGCGCCAAGCCCCTTTAAACTCAACCAATTCACTGATGAGTTTCAGGATTTCTGGTGTGATTTGCAGTGTAGAAGTGTTCAGCATCTTATTTTTAAGACCCAATTATACACCCATTTAAACCCAATTATCAAGCGTGCCTGATAATTTTAGAAAGTTGTGCCATCATCAGTTTCCTCGATATTCTAATTTATTGAGGGCTGGGTTTTACTGAATAGACACCCTGACAGAAACCGAAAGTATTTTAGCGGTTCAATGCCACCACTTCCCGCACGCCCGGAACCATCCGGGTAAGCAGATTTTCGATTCCTTGCTTGAGGGTCAGCGCAGAAGAAGGGCAGCCACTGCAAGATCCCCGAAGTTCAACCTGAACCACACCATCATGAAAAGAGTGGAAAGCGATTGCACCTCCATCTCCTTCAACGGCAGGTTTTACATATTCTTCCAGAACATCCATAATCTGGCGTTCAATTTCATTTTCAGGTAAGGCCGTCGAAATGGCAGCCTTCATGCCTTCTTCACTTTCAAAAACAAAAACCGGTTTCTTTTCCTCAAACCAGCTTACCAAATGGGGTTTTACTTCTGATAGTAATTCGTACCAATCTTCCTGAACGCCTCTGGTGAGGGTGATGAAATTATTGAGAATGAAAACCTGTGAAATCCATGGAAATCCATCAAAAAGAGCCTTTACGAGAGGACTTGAACTAAAATCGTCTGACCTCGTGTAATTAAAATCCCGGCCTTCAGGGCTAATAATAAAATTAAAGACCAGCTTGAGGGAATCCGGATTGGGACTTGCCTCTGTATAGAGGTGGACGAATCTTTTCGTGTCAGTATTCATAGGAACAAAAAAAGGTTATTGAAACCAATAACCCGTACAACCACTATCGTGCCGAAAAAGTTAAGAAAAATTAGAAGTCGTCTCTTTCATCAGATTCCTCCTCTTCGAACTCGTCTTCTTCTCCATCTTCAAAGTCATCTTCAAAGTCGAAGTCGTCCACATCTTTTACTTCTTCGAAATCGTCGATACCCTCTTCATTTTCGTCGAAGATGAGTTCGTCCATTTCATCATCAGCAAAATCGTCCTCTTCTTCTAAAGAGTCATCGCCTTCGTCCTCTTCAGGAGAATCGCCAAATGCGGAATAGTAGTTAATTCCTCGTAGGTTGTATAAATCGCTCATCGCGGCTAGGGTTTTGTTTCAGTTCAAAGGTAATTTCAAAAGGGCCTCTGGCGCAAAGACCAAAAGACCTAATTTTCTCTTTGTGTAAGGTAAAACCAGAAAAAAGTATGCTTAGATGGATGCCAAACAAGAAATTTCAACTTTGGCTCCCTTCGGAAGCGCCGAAACCTGAACGGTTTCCCTTGCTGGATAGGGTGCTTCGAGAAATTCCCCATAAATTTTATTTACCAAAGGGAAGGCCGCCATATCTGTAAGAAAGATGGTTGTTTTCACAATTTTGGACATTGAACTGCCACTTGCCTCCACAATTGCTTTCATGTTTTCCATTACCAGTAGCGTTTCCTCCTCAACACCCTGAGATTCTATCGAATCAGAACCGGGTTTTAAGGCGATGCAACCACTTACCCAAACGAGGTTTCCTACACAAATTGCCTGGCTATACGGCCCGATTGGGGCGGGTGCCAGAGAAGTTTCTACTTTCTTTATCATGTCTTTAAATTTACTGTCGCCAAATTGGCAAGAAATCGAAAACTTGCAGCCATAAATTTATTTTCTCTTATCCCGAAAAATGAAAGGAATCATTCTCGCCGGCGGATCTGGAACCCGGCTTCACCCCCTCACACTGGCGGTATCAAAGCAGTTAATGCCTGTCTATGATAAGCCTATGATTTATTATCCGCTTTCCATCCTTATGCTGGCAGATATTCGGGAAATCCTGATAATTTCTACACCAGCTGATTTGCCCAGTTTTCAGAAACTTCTGGGAGATGGTAGCCGTTTGGGATGTTCATTTTCTTATGCCGAACAACCCTCTCCGGATGGACTTGCTCAAGCCTTCGTTATTGGTGAGAAATTCATAGGCAACGACAAAGTGGCCCTGATCCTGGGAGACAATATTTTTTATGGCTCCAGTATGGGGAATCTTATGCGGGCAAACAATGACCCGGATGGCGGTGTTGTTTTTGCTTACCATGTCACAGATCCCGAGCGCTATGGTGTGGTAGAATTTGATAAGGATGCCAAAGCCATTTCCATTGAAGAAAAGCCTGCGCAGCCTAAAAGCAATTATGCGGTACCGGGACTTTATTTTTATGATAATTCTGTGGTAGATATTGCCCGTAACCTCAAGCCAAGCCCAAGAGGGGAACTTGAAATTACGGATGTAAACAAGATTTATTTGGAAATGGGCAAGCTAAAAGTGGGCATACTTGATCGCGGAACCGCATGGCTTGATACTGGCACTTTTACTTCGTTGATGCAGGCTGGCCAGTTTGTGCAGGTAATTGAAGAAAGGCAGGGCTTGAAAATTGGCTGCATTGAGGAAGTGGCATTCCGAAGGGGCTTTATCAACAAGGAGCAATTGGAAGTCTTGGCCAAGCCGCTGTTGAAAAGTGGTTATGGATCTATGCTGATGGATCTGGTAAAAAATAGTTGAGCCAGTATTGAACTGCTAACAATAAAAAAGGCAGCTTTTTGGCTGCCTTTTTTATTTTGTGGGAACGATTGGAATCGAACCAACGACACAAGGATTTTCAGTCCTTTGCTCTACCGACTGAGCTACATTCCCTCCGTTTTGGGAGGGCAAAAGTATAGGAGTTTTTCCATTCTTCAAATCCTTTTTAATTTTTATGTTGCAGCGACCAAATTGACATCAAATGATTAGCCAGATTTTATTCCTTTTTCTCTTTGTCGGAATGAGTTTTTTCATCCGTCGGAGGGTCTTGGTTATTGCCAGAAACATTGGGCGTGGCCGTGATATTCTCATCAACGACAGAAAGCCGGAGCGTTGGAAAAACATGCTTTTGATGGCCCTGGGGCAGAAAAAAATGTTTGATCGGCCGCTTGTCGGGTTTATGCACCTGCTGATTTATGCTGGTTTTTTTCTCATTAATATCGAGGTTTTGGAAATTGTGCTCGATGGAATTTTGGGAACACACCGGATTTTTCTTCCCGTTTTGGGCGAAACTTTTTACACGCTGCTCCTGAATTTTTTTGAAATTCTTGCACTTTTGGTGGTTCTTGTTTGTGTAGTTTTTCTATTTCGACGCAATGTTTTACCAATCGCTCGCTTCCGTTCTCCTGAGCTGAGTAAATTTCCGAGGCTTGATGCCAACATTATTCTGGTTTCTGAAATTGTTTTAATGGGAGCATTTTTTGGGATGAATGCTGCCGATGCCATTCTTCAATCCAAGGCTGTTGCACATTATCATGCTTGCGGCCCTTTTATAGTGAGTGCTGCGTTTATTCCTTTGCTGGAAAGCTGGTCAAACGAGGGACTTGTAATTTTTGAGCGCAGCCTTTGGTGGCTGCATATCGCAGGAATCTTAGGTTTCGCATTGTATATGACCTACAGCAAGCACTTGCATATTGCCCTTGCATTTCCAAATACATGGTTTGCCCGGCTCAATCAAAAAGGTGAAATACGCAACATGGATGCCATCACCACAGAGGTAAAAATTGCCCTTGGTTTGGCTCAGGATAGCGGAGCTCCTGCTGTGGCGGGAAGTTTCGGGGCCAAGGATGCCACTGACCTCAACTGGAAGCACCTGATGGACGCCTATAGTTGTTCAGAATGCGGGCGCTGCACTTCTGTTTGTCCGGCAAACCTGACCGGCAAAAAACTATCGCCTAGAAAAATAATGATGGATGTGCGCGACAGGATTACCGAAATAGGCGAGGCCATGGACAAGAATTCTGAGTGGAAAGGGGATGGAAAATCTTTGCTTGGAGATTATACAAGCCAGGAAGAAATCCTTGCATGCACCAATTGTAACGCTTGTGTTGAGGCCTGTCCGATTCAAATCAATCCTCTTGACATCATTATTGAGATGCGACGGTATTCTGTGATGGAAGCCACACAAGCACCGGCATCATGGAATTCAATGTTCAGCAACTTGGAAAACAATGGAGCTCCATGGGCACTTCCGGCTTCTGACCGCGGCAAATGGATGGAGGGAAATTCCTGATTCAAACTTTTGAAAGGCGAAATTAATTGTCGTCCAAAATGCCATCAATAAAAGATTGTATGAACAATTCTGTTCCAAAAAATCAGTCACTAAAATTTCCATCACCAAAAACAGGGATGGATTTTTAGTTTGATGCAGTCTTTGAAGGAATGAGAAATCAGGTTTGAAGATTTCAGGCCCGTGGGTGCTTATTTTTCTTTGAGTAATTTATGTAGTATCAAAACATCGAAATGCACCAGATTGAAAATTAAGTTTATTGTAAATTTTTTCTATTATTACGCCCAATAAAAGTCTAATTCGTATGTTGAACTACTATTTAGATGCTCTAAAAAAGTACACTCAGTTTTCTGGAAGAGCAACCAGAAAAGAATTTTGGATGTTTTTCTTGACAAATGCATTGATTATTATAGGCCTCGTGGTAATTGATTCGTCGGTTTTGGGAAATAATGATCCGCAAAAATCTGTATTGGTTAGTCTTTATAATTTAGCAACCATAGTTCCATACTTGGCCATTGCGGTTCGTCGTACACATGATGTAGGTAAAAGTGGATGGTTCGTTCTATTTCCTTTGTATAATCTTATTTTACTTATTTCTTCGGGAGATAATAATGAAAATAAGTACGGTTCGGTTCCTTTTGTAAACAATTAAATTTTATGAGATACTCTATTTTTCTAATTCCAGTTTTTGTTTTAAGTGCTTTGGTTGTTAATGGACAAAGCATTGAAAGTCGATTAGCCAAGAATATTGTCACTATGGCTGAAAACAAAATGAATGCAACAGATTACACGCTGCTTAAACAAGGTGATGGTTCTTCCATGCAAATAAAAACTCATGCTGAAGCTCCAGCCACAGGGGTTATGAGTAGGGATAATTTCGTTGCTATGTTCTCTTTTATGTCATACTCTGTAATTGATGCATTGAAATCGGACGAAGGTGCTAGCACCCAGGATTTGGATGAACCAATTGGCAATGTGGATCTTGTTATTAATTTTTATTTCTCAAAAAATGGAATTCAGGTTGAAACCAAAAACGGTGATGCTGTAGATCGCAAGACTATGGCATGGAATGAAATTTTTGATTAAGAATTTAGATTGAGTTAGTACAACAAAAAAGGCCTTTAAAGGCCTTTTTTTATTAATGAACAGACGATTTGAAGATTTTACGCCTGCCCCATCCAAACTTTAAGTTGATCCAGGCTTGGAAGTGTGTCTTCGACTTTGAGTTTTTTTCGGAGTCCGCCCATGTCGTTGAAAACCTTGTTCGGATTTGCTGCTTTGAAATCTTCCATGGATTGAAAGTTCATCGCAACCAAAATCCTGGCAATGCCTTCTGATACTCCAAGTGTCTCGAAATCTCGGGACTGAGGTGTGAGTAATTGTTTCTCGGGCTTCATCTGCGGGAAAAACAAAACTTCCTGAATCGAGGCGGAATTGGTCATAATCATGGAAAGTCTGTCAATTCCAATGCCTAGTCCGGCTGTGGGTGGCATGCCAAATTCCAATGCCCGGAGGAAATCCTCGTCCAATACCATGGCTTCTGTATCACCGCGTTTTCCAAGTTCCAGCTGCTCTTCAAAACGGGCACGCTGGTCAATGGGATCGTTCAGTTCGGAGAAAGCGTTGCAAATTTCTTTGCCATTGCAAATGGCTTCAAAGCGTTCTACAAGTCCGGGCTTGCTGCGGTGTTTTTTTGCCAGCGGCGACATCTCCACCGGATAATCCGTAATAAATGTTGGCTGAATCAGGAAAGGCTCGCATTTGGCTCCGAAAATTTCATCAATCAGTTTGCCTTTGCCCATGCTATCGTCTACACCAATGCCTAGTTTTTTGCAGGTAGCCCTCAAACCAGCTTCATCCAATTCGGAAATATCTTCGCCTGTAAATTGAAGGATTGCCTCAAACATGCTGAGCCTTTTCCAGGGCCGTTGAAAATTGATGGTGTTTTGCCCAACCTGAACTTCGGTTGTTCCGTGCAAATCCATGGCTACTTTTTCAACCATTTCTTCCACCAGGTCCATCATCCAGATGTAGTCTTTGTAGGCTACATAGAGTTCCACCTGCGTAAATTCCGGGTTGTGAAAGCGGCTCATTCCCTCATTGCGGAAGTCTTTTGCAAATTCATAAACGCCTTCAAAGCCACCGACAATCAGCCTTTTGAGGTAAAGCTCATTGGCAATCCTCAGGTAAAGAGTCATGTCGAGGGTATTATGGTGCGTTTTAAAGGGCCTTGCAGCAGCACCACCATAAAGAGGCTGAAGAATTGGGGTTTCCACTTCCATGTAGCCTTTGTCGTTCAGGTACTGCCGCATGGAATTGGTGAGCTGCGTCCGTTTCCGGAATGTCTCCCGAACCGACGGATTCACAATTAAATCCACATAGCGTTGACGGTAGCGAAGTTCCGGATCGTTAAATTCATCAAAGACCCTTTCGTTTCCTTCTTCATCTACCTCCCGTTTTACAATTGGAAGAGGCCTGAGTGATTTGCTCAGGATTTTGAAAGAAGTAACATGGATTGAAATTTCACCCGTCTGGGTTGTAAAGACATATCCCTCTGCCCCAATGAAATCCCCGATGTCCAGCAGCTTTTTGAAAACTGTGTTGTAAAGGGTTTTGTCTTCATCCGGGCAGAGATCGTCGCGACGGAAATACAACTGAATTCTTCCTGTTGCATCCTGAATTTCTGCAAAAGAGGCAGAGCCCATAATGCGAAAACCCATGAGCCTGCCTGCAATAAGCACATGTTTATAATCCATTTTCCGACGCTCATAATTTTTAAGAATGTCGGCTGCGGTTACATTCACGGGGAATGTTTCGGCCGGATATGGATTGATACCCAGTGCTTCCAGTTGGGCCTTCTTTTCCCTTTTCTGGATTTCAAGTTCGCTCAGTTGCATATAGATGTTGCTTCCGTGTTTGGAAGCACAAATGTAGTAAAAGCCACCAAGGCTCAATCAGTTCCCTGCTTTTGGAAGCAAGAATCAGAATGGAAGGTCATCGGCCGGGCCCGGAGGCGGTCCCTGAAAAACGGGTGGCTCCATTGTTCCGCCATTGACTGATGCTCCTGTAGGCTGAGTTTCGCCGGATTTTTCCACTTTCCAGGCCTTGAGATCGGTGTACCACTTGCCATTGTATTCCCGGCTTTCAATGTCAAGCGAAACGGTTACAAATTCTCCTATTTTGAGGGCATATTGATCCACCTTGTCTCCCCAAAGGTTAAAGCATATTTTTTTAGGATAGTTGTCTTTTGTCTCAAGAACATAATCCTGTTTTTTCCAGGGGTTACCATTTTTCCCGGTTCCACCGGCTTCGGGCATCACCGCGATGATGTTTCCTTGAATTTTATTTTCCATAAATACAATCTTCTAAACCTCGGCAATTTGGAAAAGGCACTTCGGCTCTGCAAACCCAAAGCCGTTTTTAGTCATTTAAAATCGAATAAAATTCGTTTAGCGGAATAATTTCTTCTCCGCATAAAAGGTGCCAAATGGGAGAAGCGAAAGGACAAATCCTTTGAATATCAGTCCAATTCCCCATTTATTTTGCAAGGATGCCACTAAAAGAAGCAACACATACAGCACGAAAAGCAAGCCGTGCAACATGCCAACAGGCTGCATCAGGCGAAGGTCTGCGAAAAGGTATTTCATCGGCATGGCAATGAAAAGCAGGGCCAGATAGGAAATACCCTCCAGAATGGCCACAAGGCGCAATTGCGCAAGGACTTTTTCTTTCAAAATTTTGATGATTTGGCAAGCAATTTTGCTGCTTCGCTCCGATTCCCAATGGGTTTTTTTCAAAAAGAATGGAGGGAATCGCATCTTGCATTCTAATTGTAAGAAATGGAAATCCTCCAGGTTCAATACCACATTGTACAAAGGCAGCGTTCTGCCGATTGGGAATCGCATAAAAAGGCTTCGGGAGAAGTATTCCTTCAGGTGCTGGAAGATGGGATTCGTCTGGTTTATCGCCTTCCAAATGAGGGAAGCCTTTGTGGATTGGATGAAATCCGTTTTATGCGCAATCTGGATACTGCAGGCAAAATTGTTCAGTTCAGGCATTTTATGCCTGAAAGCTTGTTGTCGGAGGCGGAATTTTCCAGAATAAGCATTGCGGTCGAACCGGCCTGTTTTTCTCTTGTCCCCGATAAATTATTTGAAACCACCGCTGCCCGGGATCTTTTAAAACTTGCTGGAAATCTTCCTGAAGAATCGGCTGTATTTTCTGAAAATTCAGGAAACGATTCCATTCTGGTTTTTTCGGTTGAAAAAGAATGGGCGGATTGGGCTACCAATATTTTTAATCCGGCTGAGCTGGTCTGGACGACAAATTTTTCGGGACTTCTGAATACTGCATTCCTGGCGCCGGAAGGTGCCGGTTTTATATCCCACATCAGTCCGGGCAACATAACTTGTATGTATGCAAACCAAGGCCGCCTATTTTTCCTGAACCGTTTTCCTTATCGGACAGAAAATGATTTGCTCTATTTCCTCTTGCTTGCGCTTGAGCAATGCAATCTCGAAGCTGAAACACATCCCATTCGCTTAAGCGGAAGTATTTTGCCGGGCTCGGCAGGTTTTGAAAAACTGAGTCGATATGCAGGCAATCTGAGTTTTACGGTTCCTGATGAGGTTGATTCGCTACTTCCACCATCGGCAGGTTTGCGGCATCCTGTTTTTTTCGACCTGCTAAGTCTCCTCAATCAAAAAATAAAATAGGCCATGAGAAAGGCACTTTTTCCGGGAAGTTTTGATCCATTCACAAAAGGGCACGAAGACATTGTCCGCCGTTCCCTCTTTTTGTTCGATGAAGTGATTATTGCCATCGGTAACAACAGCAACAAGGTTCGCTATTTTGCTTTGGATATGATGGTGGCCAAGATTCAGGAAACTTTTGCAGCGGATCCCAGGGTTTCGGTGCAGGTTTTTCAAGGACTTACAGCCGATTATGCCCGGCAGCAGGATGCCGGATTTATTGTTCGTGGTCTGCGTAATACCACTGATTTTGAGTACGAGAATAGCATTTCTCAAGCCAATCACCATGTCAATCCCGGTTTGGAAACCGTATTTCTGATTACAACCCCAAGTCTTTCCGCCATTACTTCCACAATTGTGAGAGACCTTCACCGTTATGGTGCCAGTGTGGATGCATTTATCCCTTATTCTCTTTAAAATATGATGCGTTTTATCTTGGTTTTTTTCCTTGCCTGTGTTACTAGTTTGGATGGTTTTGCGCAGGAATCTGCAGGCTCTGGTGAACTTAAATGGATGAGCATTGAAGAGGCGGAAATTGCCTGCAAAAAACAACCCCGGAAGATTTTTATAGATGTGTACACCGACTGGTGTGGTTGGTGTAAAAAGATGGACAAATCAACTTTTCGGGATTCCCTGGTTCTCAAATATGCCTCAGAGAAATACTATGCGGTGAAGATGAATGCCGAGGACCGGAAGAATGTTATTTTCAGAGATAAGCTGTTTAAGTTTAACGAAGGGATGCGCTCGCACGATCTTGCGGTGCTATTGCTGAACGGACAAATGAGTTATCCGAGCATTGTGTTTATGGACGAAAAACTACAACCCATTCAAACGCATGGTGGTTATGCCGATGCAGCTCAGTTTAATATGATGCTGCATTTTTTCGGAGAAAATGCCTACAAAAAGAAAAAGTCTATGAACGACTTCAGCCGGGATTTCCGTCCCTGAGATTCTTACTGGATTTTAAAAGAGGCGCCGAAATTGAAGAGGCCAAAGGTTCCTCTGCCGGCTTCCGCAAAAATCCCAACACGCTGGCGGAACAAATAGCGAACCCCAAATAACAGTCCAAGTTGCCCAGATGTGGAAGACCCATCTTCCAAAATGAATCCATCTTTTCCGCGCTCCTCTATAGTTTTGGTGCGGCGATCGATACCGGCGGAAATACCTGTATAAATGTCGATTACTCGGATATCCATGCCAAAACCAAACAAATCATTGAGCAAATCAGAACCATGAAAAAGGAGTCTTCCACCCAATTTAAAACTCCTAAGTCGTAGCCTGTACCCAACACCCCAATCAGAAAAAGTAATCTGGTTGAATCCTATATAGGGCCCGAGAGCAAAATGCGGCTTAAAGGAATAATCCGCAGAAAGGCTAATGGGCATAATTCTGGATTGAACATTGGCTGAAGGGTAATTTAACAAGGCAAAGCTTGTGCCCGCATTAAACCAAACAGCGCCAGGATTATTGGGCCAGCCACCTCCTGTTTTCATCAGACTCCAGCCAAAAATTCTTTCATCTGGCGGACCAAAGGCCAATTTTTTCTCAAGTGAAAAGGCTTGGCAAAACCCGGAGCTTAATAAAACTAGGTATGCAGTTACAAATTTGAGTGCTGTTTTCATCTGATTGTCGATTTTGGTTATGCAAATGAAATCGCCGTGGACCTAAGTTGCTATTTGTCTTGCCATTATTTTTCTGATTCTCATTCGGAAGCAATTCGAATTTTGTGTTATTAGAATTTAAAAAGAGTTTTTCCTGTGAGCTGGCCGTTGGTACAAGGTATGCTCCACCGAACATGCTTGAAAACCTTCCTTGAATGCAGGTATTGTCATTGAGATTCTCGCCATTACCTTGCGGGCAATAGTCGTGTACACCATGAAAAATGTAATTTTAGTTTCGGCCTTTATTGCCGCTGCATCCATGTCTTTACAAGCTCAAAATCTACAATATCCTGCCACCCGAAAGGACAACATCAGCGATGATTATCATGGCACCAAAGTGTCTGATCCATATCGATGGCTGGAAAATGATACTTCTAAGGAAACTGCCGCCTGGGTAAAGGCTCAGAATCGGGTAACATTCGACTTCCTCAATCAAATTCCTTATCGGGAAAAGATGAAGAATCGAATTACTGAGTTGCTCAATTATCCAAGGTATTCTTCGCCGTTTCGGGTTGGTGAATATTATTTCTTCAGCAAAAACGATGGCCTGCAAAATCAGTCTGTTAACTACCGCCAGAAAGGCTTGAATGGTTCGGCAGATTCCTTCCTTGATCCGAATAAAATGTCGGAAAAAGGGACAGTGAGTGTTGGTTTTTCAGGGGTTTCCAATGATGACAAACACATTGTGTACAACCAAAGTTCGGCCGGATCGGATTGGTCTGAGCTTCATGTGAAGGAAGTGGTAACAGGCCGCAAACTTTCCGATGTAATTCGATTTGTGAAATTTTCCGGAGCCGCTTTTCGGGGTGATGGATTTTATTATTCCAGCTACCCGGAACCGGGAAAAGGCGAGGAACTTTCAGGTCAAAACCGCTTCCATTCCGTTTGGTACCACAAATTGGGCTTGGATCAGTCGGAAGATCAGTTGATTTACGAGGACAGGGAGCATCCGCTTCGCTACCATTCAGCAGATTTGGGCAAAGAAGAGCGGTTTCTGATTCTTACCATTTCTGAGGGTACAGATGGCAATGAGTTGCGGGTTATGGATTTGAAAAAAGGCCAAACGGCTTTTTCGCCATTGGTTTCGGGCTTTGACAACAGTAGTTCGGTTGTGGATCAGGAGGGCGACAGGCTTTTGGTTTACACCAACATCGATGCTCCCAATTACCGTTTGGTTTCCATCGATCCTGCCAATCCTGCCAAGGAAAACTGGAAGGTGATCATTCCAGAGAAGAAGGAATTGCTCAAATCTGTAACGGTAGCTGGAAATAAACTCATTGCACAATATCTGAAAGATGTGGCCACAAAAGTTTATCAGCACACAAGAGATGGCCTTTTAGAGCATGAAATTGAGCTTCCCGCTGTGGGTTCCGCTGGAGGATTTGCGGGCGAGAAAACCGACAAGGAAGTCTTTTATACTTTTACCTCTTTCAACTACCCGCCGACCATTTTCCGTTATGACATTGCCAGCGGCAAGTCGGAAATTTTCCGCAAGCCGGAGCTCAAATTTGATCCTTCGGCTTACGAGGTGAAGCAGGTATTTGTGCCATCTAAAGACGGCAAGGTGAAAGTTCCCATGTTTATTGTCCACAAAAAAGGAATGAAACTGGATGGACAAAGACCTACGCTTTTGTATGCATACGGTGGTTTCAACATTAGCCTGGAGCCAGCTTTCTCACCTTCGCGAATAGCTTTTCTGGAAAATGATGGCGTGTATGTGCAGGCAAATCTTCGGGGTGGCGGCGAATACGGCGAAGATTGGCACAAGGCTGGAATGTTTGGTAAAAAGCAGAATGTTTTTGACGATTTCATTTCCTGTGGCGAATGGTTACAGAAAAATAAATACACCTCAAAGGATAAACTTGCCATCATGGGCGGTTCCAATGGTGGCCTGCTTGTGGGTGCGTGTATGACCCAGCGCCCGGATTTGTTTAAAGTGGCAATTCCGCAGGTTGGGGTTTTGGATATGCTTCGTTTTCAGAAATTTACTGTAGGCTGGGGCTGGGTGGATGAGTACGGAACCTCCGAGAAAAAAGAAGACTTCGCCTGGCTGTATAAATATTCTCCTTTGCACAACCTCAAGGAAACTTCTTATCCTGCCACCATGGTGATGACGGCCGACCACGATGACCGAGTAGTGCCGGCGCACTCTTTCAAATTCATTTCCGAATTGCAGGCAAAGCACAAAGGCAGCAATCCGGTATTAATTCGGGTTGAAACCCAGGCCGGACACGGGGCTGGTGTGGCATTGAGTAAAACCATCGAATCAACTGCGGATATCTATTCCTTTATTTTCTGGAATACGAAATCGGAGGTGAAGTAGTGGCAGACCTGTGTATCTGCCCGCCGGCAGGTGTGTTTGCCCCTACAATCAATTATTTAACCCTCGAAGGTGGCGACACCATCGAGGGTTTTTTCTAAAATGAGATGAACAAAAAAATCTTCCTGGCGCTGTAAATGTAAGGGCGTATTGCACCCGTCTCGACTTTGGCGGATACGCCCGCAAATGGGTAAAATCCGAACCAGGGCGTATTACAATACGCCCCTACAGCATTAAAAATCAATTAATTAAACCTCGAAGGTGGCGACACCTTCGAGGTTTTTTGTTTTTAAAATTGATTGATAAAAGACCGCTGCTTTCAGCACACATCCTTTTTTCCATATTCCCATTGGTCCTGAGTTTTGCGAAGCGTGAACCTCCAATGGAGCCACGCTCCGGCGTGGTTCCGGCAATTGTATGGCCTCTGGCCAAATCAAACATCTTTGAATTATGGGCAATATGAATCCAGCTTTTTCTGGTGATACCTTGGTTTTATAAGTCAGTGGCTTGTGAATAGACCAGACGCGGCTGGACCCGGGCCTGATTGGGGTTTGGATATTAAACTTTAGAGGGTGGGCCTGGTTAAGAGGAAATTTCCCGCTTTTATTTTTTTCAAAACCATTTATATTTGATCTACTAAATCAAAACTAATGATAATGAGTAAGAACGAAGCCAAAGCTGAAGCCATGCGGTATGTCAGCAATGCCAAAGAAATCCTTTCAGAAAAAGGGAAAAAAGAAAGCGGGTATTACAACGATACCAAATACATTAAAATGGCAGGAAATACCCTCTGGAGTGGGGTTTTGCTTGCCTTGGACCATAAGTTTCCGGATATTAAAAACGGTAAAGGAAGGGCAGATCAAAGTAAATATCGGCAGGCCATCAAGGATGGGAAAATCTCCAAAATGTTCGACTCCTCATATTCTCAACTCCACCTGGTGATGGGTTATGATGGTGTGGGCGATGAAAAGGTGGTGAAAATAGCCATCGATAACGCCAGGCAAATCATCAACTGGGCCACACATTAAGGCCGGAAATCATCATTACTGCAAGAACTCCAAATGGAACGAGGCTTCCCGCAAAGCTGGGTTTTAAACCTGCCGCGTTCCGGTTATTGTATGGCCTCTGGCTAAATCAAACAGCTTTGAAATAATCGGCAAAATGAATCCTGTTGTTTTCTGGTAATGCGTTGGTTATGTCAGCTAGAGGCTTGTGCATAAAACGAACCACGCTAAAGCGTAGCCCGATTGAGCATAATCGAACCACGAAAAGGCATTACCCGATTTAAGTCACATTTGCTGATTACAAATCCGACTTATTTATCGTACGACATGCGCTTCGCCAAAATGGCGCAAAGCGTAGTTTTTGGAGTAGAATTGTATGGGGTGGCTTAAGCCTTTCCTCTAA
>CANETC010000043.1 GCA_947441055.1 Cytophagaceae bacterium
ACTCCGAACGCGAATAGACACCCTCGACAGGCAGCTTTTGGAAACGCTCGCCGAACGCATGGAAGTGGTGAAAGAAATTGCAGAAATGAAAAAGCACCTTGGCATTACTGTGTTACAAATGGAACGCTGGTCAGGTATTTTCGAAACCCGGATTGAAAACGGTCTCCAATTGGGACTCGACGAAAACCTAATCCGTCGACTCATCGAATTGGTTCATCTTGAATCAATCGGCCTGCAGGAAAAAATTATCCGGGGCTGATTACTGTGGCCAGACTTGCGTAATTCCGGTCTTTTCAACCTTATAAACTGGCACATACTGATTTTCTGGAAGGCCAAGCTCATATCGGTATTTTCCAAAAATACTGGACCTGCATTCTTTTGATTGAGCAGAACCAAAGGAAAATTTACCGGTACCTGAGGAATACCAGTCAAAAGAAAGCATTCGAACAAGGTCAAATCCCTTCCATGAAAGCCAAGTCGGTGGACTTCCCCATCTTGCGATATATGCGCTTTCCCAAATTTTTCTTGCATCAACAGAAGGCACGGGAAGATCCGGATCTGCAAAATAAAAAGACAGTCCTGCGTACTCATCATATTCCGCAGCAGGAGCTTCAAGCCATTTGCCGCTTATTATTACAGGAAATTTAGCCTGAATTACACCATAAGCAGACAGCAACTGCAGCCTAACCATTGGCTCATTGTTTGGCACAAATAAATGGGAGGTTGAATCCAGGCCTGCGTCTGCGAGGTATTTGCTGAGATTGGCGGCCGAGTTTTTCCCCACCTTCCGGAATAAAACAAGCAGCTTGCCACTCTTCAAGCAAACTTTGCGATAGGCATCTGCTAAAAGCGAATCGCTTTTTTCGGGACCGTAGATAATACCAACCTTTAACCCAGGTGCAAGAGGACTCATTAATGCGAAGGAATTTTCGGCAATGGCTTGATTTCCGGCCTGCTGCGAAAAATATCCCGGGCTGGGTTTAGCCGGATTTTGTGTGGACAGCACATTTACAAGAGGAATCTTTTTGTTTGCGGCAATGGAATCCAGGGGAGAAATTAAAGCTGCGCGCATGGGCCCAACCAACAAATCCAAACCCTCCAGACAAGCACTTTTGGAGATTTCATTCAAAGCAGAAATCTGATTTTTGTGGTCAAATAGGTGCACTTCAATCCCGGAATCCTGTGCGGTGCAAATTTCGTTGGCCAAAATTACGCCCTTATAAAATTCAAGTGCGTTTTCAGTTCTGGCTTTGGCATCTTTTCCCCCGGAAAGTGGTAGGATAAGTCCAAGCAGCGGCTTTCGTTTGTTGGTGGTTGAATCTCCAGAAACAGCGCTAAATCCTTGACAATCAATTCCAAAAAGCAACGAAGCAACAAAGAACAGAAAAATTCTACTTCCCATTATCCTGCCTCATTTCCCGGGCCAAATCCCGCTCCTTGATTGTTTCCCTTTTATCATGGGTTTTCTTGCCTTTTGCAAGTGCGATTTCCGCCTTGCAAAGCCCGTTATCATCTATAAACAAGCGTAAAAGTGCTATTGTAAGACCTTTCTCTTCCATCTTGGCCTTCCACTTTCTCAGTTCTTGCCGTTTCAAAAGCAATTTCCGATCGCGCTTTGGAATCGGATTGTTGTAGGTTCCATGCTCATACGGGGAGATGTGAAGATTTACCATAAACAACTCCAATCCTCTAAACTGGCAAAAGCTATCCTGAAGATTGACCTTCTGCTGCCTAACCGACTTAATTTCAGTGCCCGAGAGTACGATTCCGGCAGTAAGTTTATCCAGAATTTCATAATCAAAGGAAGCCTGCCTGTTCTTCAGGTTTACTTTGGCGGCAAGTTTATCTTTCATGATGGGCTGCTTGTGATTGGCATTTCTGCAAAATTGCAAAACTCCTTCATTTTCCGTTTAAAAAAGCTGGTATGCATGCTTAACTTTGCGGGCTATTTTTTTCATGAGTCCCTGGAAATTGATGTTGTTTCTCCTGAGCTGTCTTGGGGCATTTTTGCTTCTGGGTCAGGTTTTTCCTACGGGGATCACAATTGGAGATCACAACATTCGTTTTTTCAAGATAAAGAATCTGATTGAACAGGCTGTAACCAACAAAGAAATCAGGGCGATAGACAAATCCGGTTTGATTCAATTGCAGCAAAAAGCTGCGATTCTGGCCGAAGAAGACACCTTAATTTCTGGTGGAAAAAAGATTGATGAGGATCTCTCCAATTCCGGATTTCGCCCAAATGTTGAGTTTCATATTGATTCAGCTTCTGGGATTCAATACCCGGCAGGCGATAGCACCATTTTAAAATCATTCTTTCAAGTCCTCGATTCCGTTAGAAGAAAGGGAGAAATTGTCCGGATTCTTCACATTGGGGATTCGCAAATCGAAGGCGACAGGATTTCAGGATACCTGAGGCAAAGATTGCAGCAGCGCTTTGGCGGTTGCGGACCGGGGCTGATTCCATTTTCTGAAGAAACCGTTTCGAGAATGTATCTTCGGATGGATGGGTACACGCAAACCAAAAAATTTCAACTTTTAGGGAAAGGTATGCGAGGAGAACACACCCGATACTCCCTTTTTCATAGTTATTTCCGGCTAAAACAGGATTCAGGTCAATCCAATTCGAATTTGAGCGGAACATTTGCCTACCACCTCAACAATCTTGGATACAGGCGAAATGGGTATTTTGAGAATGCTACGCTATTGCTGAGAAACCGAGATTCCCGATTGGAATTAAACACGAGCTCTGGAAACAGGAGCTTCGCTCCTTCCGATTCGTTGAGATTTAGCACATGGAATATGGGCAAACCAACACGCGATTTTTCTGTTTCGATGGAAACCGGAGCAGGAACAGATCTCTATGGAGTTTGTCTTGATTGCAAATCTGGGGTTGCCTTGGATAATATTGCGCTAAGGGGTAGTTCCGGATTGGAGATTTTAAAGATCAATCCAAAATTCCTTCAGGAACAAATCAGAAGGTTAAACACGCGCCTGGTAATTCTGCAATTCGGTGTGAATGTTGTTCCTTACGATGCTTCTTCCTATAGCTGGTATGAAAACAATCTGGTGAAGATCATTTCTACCATCAAGAGCTCGGCTCCTGGCATTCAGGTCCTAGTAATTGGCGTGTCGGACATGGCCAGAAAAAAGAATGGCATTTGGGGAAGTTTTGAGACGATTCCCAGAGTTATCTCGGCCCAGCGCAATGCTTGCGTACGCACAAATTCTGCTTTTTGGGATATGTATCAGGTGATGGGAGGAAAAAATGCAATCATTGCCTGGAGCAAAACCAGTCCGCCCTTAGCTGGGAAAGATTTGATACATTTAACCCCGAAAGGTGCTCAGGTTGTAGGGGAGTTTTTGTTTCAGGCAATTCAAAAAGAAATTTCAAAAAACTGAAGTGAAACTCCGCTGGCAATTGAGTTTGCTCCTTCTCCCTCGGCTTTAAAATCCAGACTGTTTCTTAAAAAAAACGGACAACCATCCTTCTACCTCATTTATGAAAATTCTGATAACCGGTGCAAATGGACTACTTGGACAAAAACTAGTAAGCATCCTCGGAGATTCGAAACATTCAATTCTTGCAAGTGGCCAGGGAGATTGCCGGATTCTGAACCTTCCGGAAAATGTAAGCTACCGACCTTGTAATGTCACCAATGAAGAGGAAGTAAAACAAACCTGGAAAGACTTTCAACCAGATGCGGTAATTCACACAGCCGCCATGACCAATGTGGACGAGTGCGAGTTAAATCCAGAGAAATGCCAAGTGCAGAATGTAATTGCAACGCAGAATGTAATTTATGCTTGTGAAATGGTCGGCGCGCAGCTTATCCATTTATCTACAGATTTCATTTTTGACGGCAGCTCAGGGCCTTATTCAGAAATGGACAAGCCAAACCCAATCAGCATTTACGGACAAAGCAAGCTTGATGCGGAGACACTGGTTCAGAAAGCCAGTTGCCCGTGGAGCATTGTCAGGACGGTCCTTGTTTACGGAATTGCGCCCGGCCTTAGCCGTTCGAATATTATACTTTGGGTAAAAGCAAGCCTGGAGCAGGGCAAGGAAATACAGGTTGTGGATGATCAGTTTCGAACCCCCACTCTGGCCGAAGACCTGGCAACAGGATGCATTTTGATTGCAGAAAAAAAGGCTGAAGGAATTTTCAACATTTCAGGGAAAGATTTTCTAACACCTTATGAGATGGCAATCCAAACTGCCGACTTCTTTTCACTCAACAAGGGGCTTATAAAACAGGCCACAGCCGCCACCTTCACACAGCCTGCCAAAAGACCACCAAGAACCGGTTTCGATATCTCAAAAGCCGTACAGGAGCTCGGATACAATCCACACTCGTTTCGCGAGGGAATTGAAATACTGGCAACCCAGTTTAATCAAGCGGTATAAAACCTCGAAATAGATTCACAAATCAAATCCACTTGGCTCTCCTCCAATTCGTAAAAAAGTGGAAGACGAAGCAGGCAATCTGTGAACCGGTCTGATTCTGTCAGAGGTCTTCCATCATGATTGGCCTGAAAATACGGTGCAGAATGTAAACTCAGGTAATGAAAAACGGCATAAATACCATCCTTTCTCAAATGCTCGGCAAGTCTGGTTCTCTCATCAAGATTGCGGCAAACCACATAAAACATATGTCCGTTTTGCGTGGCAAATTCAGGAACACTTGGGGTACTGAGAAATCCTTGATTCTCCAGACCGATTAGCTGGTTTTTGTAACGGTTCCACAGTGAAATCCGTCTGGCTTGAATGTCATCTATATTTTCAAGCTGGGCATACAAAAAGGCTGCAATAATATCGCTGGGCAAAAAACTCGAGCCAATATCAACCCAACTGTACTTGTCTACCTCACCGCGAAAAAACGCAGAACGATTAGTCCCTTTTTCTCTGAGAATTTCTGCTCTGCCCGAATATTCAGGATTGCTGATTACAATCATTCCTCCTTCCCCAGCCATGATATTCTTGGTTTCATGGAAGGAAAAACAACCAAGGTCTCCACATGCACCGAGAGGCTTACGACCATCCCGTCCAATATACCAAGAGTCGATTGCCTGGGCGGCATCTTCCACCACGCTTATTCCATGCTTTCTGGCCAAATCGTTTATTTTGTCCATATCGGAGGCTACCCCTGCATAATGGACAGGCACGATGGCTTTCGTTTTTTCGTTGATCAGTTCTTCGATTTTGTCCTCATCCATTCCGGGATGATCGATTCTGCTATCTACAAATCGAATATGAGCACCCCGCAAAGCAAAAGCATTGGCCGTGGAAACAAAGGTATAAGATGGCATAATTACCTCATCTCCAGGTTCTATCTTGAGCAAAAGTGCGGCCAACTCGAGAGCATCTGTGCAGGATGTAGTTAGCAAAACCTTTCCGAACTCATATTTTGATTCGAAAAATTGGTTGCACTTTTTGGTAAACATTCCATCCCCGCTGATTTTGCCGGAAAGAACGGCCTGATAAAGGTAATGTGCTTCTTTGCCTGTTAGGTAGGGCTTGTTAAATGGAATCATACTGATTGAATTTCTTTTTTAATTCTGCAGGAATGCCTGCATACATACCAGGGACTTCAAAACTATTCAAAACAACCGCACCTGCAGCAATTCTGATGAAATTTCCAATTTTTAAGTTATCGATTATTGTGCAATTCAACCCAAGAATACAACATTCACCAATTTCGGTTTTTCCAGCCAATGCAGCAGCAGGAGCCAGAAAACTATGGTTGCCGATTTTGGTGTCATGGGCAATTGTTACCGCTGTATTAAGCAGTACATTTTCACCGATGGCGGCATTGTGGTCCAAAGTACAGCCCGGCAAAATAAATGAACCCTGACCAATTTTTACAGAAGGATCCACAAAAGCAGAATGGTGGATTAAGACAGAGAAAGGAATCAAGCCCCGAAACTGCTCAAAAATCGATTTGCGAAAATCCATGTGGTTATATCCAATGCCAACCATAAGTTCATCGAATTTGCCTTGTTCAAATGCTGAGTGAATGTCTTTCAAACCTCCTTCAACCGGAACTCCGGCCACAAGAGATCCAAGCTCAGCAAAATCATCAAAAAAGCAGACTACTTCGAAATTTCCACAGAATGGGGCATGATGGGCTATTAACTTACCCAAATCTCCACTTCCAATTATGCCAATCCGCTTCATTTCTATAAATTGGTGAAACTCTTTATAGAATAAAGCGGCCTGCCTTTACTTTCCTTGTAAATTTTGCCAATGTAAATGGCGGCAATCCCCAGAAAAAAAAGCTGTAGGCCCAGACTCAGCACAATTGCACTGAAAAGTGAAGGCCAGCCTGCAGAAAAATTAAACAAGAAAAGCTTGGTGAAAGCGATGCCAAGGAAGGATAAAACGCCTAACAAGGAAAGCGAAACGCCAAGATTCACCGCCAATTTCAGAGGCAATTCGGAAAAATCAAAAATAGCATCAAAAGCCAAACGCATTTTTCTCCTGAAATTGAATTTGCTTTTGCCAGCAAATCGTTTCCTTTGAGACACTTCAATTTCGGTCCGATTCATTCCAATGTGAATGAAAATACCTTCAATAAAACGGTTTTGCTCACTGTAAAGCAGGAATTGATCGGCAAAACGCCGGCTAAAAATTCGCATTACGGCAAGTCCTTTTGGAATTTCTAGACCTGTAAATTTGTTAAGCGTTCCCCAAAAAATCGCCGAGAAAAACTTATTCAGAAGGCTGTCTATCTTTTCCTTTCGTATTCCAAAAACAAGGTCATATCCTTCCTGAATTTTTTCAACAAATCTCGGAATTTCATCGGGCGGATCCTGAAGATCGGGGTCCATATAAAGCAAATAATCGCCGCTTGCATACCGGATGCCCGCAGAAACAGCCGCTTGTTTTCCCTGATTGTAAGAGAACTCCAATAATTTAATTCTGGATTCAGATGCGGCCTTTTCTTTGATTATTTCTTGGGTTCGATCCTTACTTCCGTCATCAATGAATACTATTTCCCAATCGATATTGGGAATATTTTCCAGAACAGGAATTGTCTCCTTGAGGTACTGGCCAATGCAATCTTCCTCAAAATAAACAGGAACTACCAGAGATAACTTTTTCATGAGAGGCAATCCGATAGGAATTCAAAACTGGAAATTTTTCTGCTACAAGCTGGAAAAGTATTGTCCCTGTCTATCAGCCAGGCATTCATTCCTGCTTTCAGACCGGGCTCCAAGTCTAAGCGAATGGAATCACCGATATATACAATGTCTGAGGCCGGTACCCCAAAACCAGCAATGGCTTCATTGAAAAACCCGGCTTCTGGCTTCCTGAATTTAGAACGCTCGGATATAATGAGCGATGAGAATTTTCCTGGAATTAATTCACCCAGAATATCTGTCAAGCCAGAATGGAAATTCGATAAAACCCCGATTGGTCCATCCCAATTGTCGAGAAAACGAACATCATCAAAAGGTTGCCATGGAAGGTAAGAACACTTCGAAAAAATATCTTCCAGCAATTGATCATCTGCCATCACACCCAGAGAATAGAGCAATTCCCGGTTGAAATGATGGTAGAAATCCTTGTTGGTTTTATCCGGAAATACGATTAACTCAGTCAGGATTCGGTGCTGCCGAATAAAAAGCGCCGGATCAACCACAATTTTATGCTGTTTAAGCACTTCCATAAATCGACCATAAAGATCAGGCTTATGGATTAGGGTATTGGCTGCATCCAGAAGTAAAACCATCAGAATAGAAAAAAATTGTCCTTGTTTGTCCGATTCAAATCCGAAACCGATTTGGCATCGGGGTAAATTACATCCATCAAAATCCGCTGTGCCAGTCCTTCCCTGATTTCAGGAATTGGCGCAGGCTGGTTGTATAAAAGTTCCTGCATGGTCCAGGCCACATCGGCAAAACCAAAATGTGTTCGAATGGAATTGGTGCCTGAAATCCGGCAATTCACTTCAAAAGGAATTACCTCATTTTGTTCAGTTACGATTGCTTGAATATTAAAAGATCCTTTCAAGTCTGAATGTCGAACCATCAACTCCGCCATTTCTCTTAATTGGGAATCCCAATTTTTGACAACCCGACAAAAACTGGTTGCACCATTTTCAAGAGACCTGTCCATGGTGAGAATACCAGTAATTTCTCCGCTGAGGTAGCTCACATAAACCGCACAGGTGATTTCCAGACCGGTATGCATTTCCTGAACCATGTACTCGTCATCTTCAAGCAAAGTTGCATCGAACTTTCCCTTCAATAGACCACGGGAACCACGGCCTTTCCTGGGTTTTGCAATTGCCGATTCAAACTGACCCCTCCATTCCGAAGGCAAAAAACTTTTGGCGAAAGGAATTCCTAAAGCATTGTGGTGTTCCCAGGTTAGGAATTTGTCGAGATAAATTCCGGATGCCTGTACACCAGAGGTTGCCAAACGAGTCGAAAAACGATCAGCTGAAGAGGCAAGGTAGAAAACTTCAAAATCGGTTGAAGGAATGATTAAATCGACACTTTCCTCCTCAACTATTTGCGAAATCCGGTCTAAATATCCGGGGTCGAAGGCAAAAGGCACTTCGTGAAAAGCATCAACAAGGTGGTTTCCTGCGGAAAAGGGCGCAGAATTTGTGCCAACAATCCGAAGCGGCATTCCTGTATTCCGGAGGTTGCGCACAATCCCTTGACCAACATTCCCTCCTATTCCGGTTACGATAATTGTCCTTTCTTCCATGTAAAATATTGGTGAAGACCTTCTTCTAATTCTATTGCTGGCGACCAGCCAAGTTCCTTGCGGGTGTGGCTGTTGTTAAATTTCATTGAGTGCGAATTATCCTCACCAACATGCTTGATTTCTGCACCTGTGATCCTTGCAATCATTACAGCAAGTTCGAGATTTGAATAACTTTTTTCTCCCATTCCCAAAAACACCCCTTTTTTTCCTGAATCCATAAGGCATTTCATCAAAGCTGATGCATCGCTGGCATGCAAGTAATATTGTTGCCGAGATCCATCGCCCCAAACCTCAATAAAACCCTTGTTCATCGCCTGAGAAAAAAACCTTGGAATGATGGTATTCGGATTCATTCCCGGCCCGTAAAGAGAGGGAAATCGAAGAATTGCATAATCATTTAGGCTGGAAACCCATTGTTCTGCCCAAAGTTTTGACAATCCATAAGGTGCAAAATTTCCGGGAAATGATCCTTCGTTCAGAACTCCTGGCTGTTGCCCGTAAACAGAAACCGAGGACGCAAACACCATTCTGGAATCCTGATACTTGGAGACTAGTTTTTCTGTCAGCTGGACATTGGACTCGAATAAACTTTTGCTATCCCCAATCCCATAAGCCACCAAGGCAGCCAGATGGAAAATATTACTAATACCCGAGTCGGGAAGGACTGGGTGATCTAGGTCAAATAAATTAGGGTTGCTTCCGGAATCAGATACCAAAAACTCCCTTAAACACCGACCTAAAAAACCAGAGGCTCCGGTTACCAGAGTATCACTAAAAAATCCTGAATCCAAGGGAGTAAAATAGACTGTTTCGATGCCGTGGGCAAATATGATGTTTTTCTCCTGAAAATTTAGAATCAAAGAGCCTATTTGAAAGGCATAAGGAATAAATACGATAAAATTAATTGGGAACAACTCCGCCCAAAGCCTCTTTAAAAACCTTTAAAACCCTATCTCGGGCAAATGAATGTTCCACTACGGCATATTGAATGTAAGACAGGCTGTTATACTCCGGAACCCATTTCTTTATGTAATCGAGGTTCTTGTCAAATTTCTGTGTTTGAAGCAGTGGATTGAAAACTCTGAAGTAAGGTGCCGCATCACAACCAGAACTTGCCGCCCACTGCCAGCCTCCGTTATTGGCAGAAAAATCAAAATCAAGCAGCTTGCTTGCAAAATAGGCTTCTCCCAAGCGCCAGTCGATCAAGAGGTGTTTGACCAGAAAACTGGCGGCAATCATGCGCACCCGATTGTGCATAAATCCAGTAGAATTGAGTTCCCTCATTCCTGCATCCACAATGGCATAACCCGTTTTGCCTTCACACCAACGAGCAAATTCATCAGGGTCGTTTCTCCACGGAATTCGATCATAAGCCGGTTTAAAAGACTTCCCCTCGCCCACCTGCGGAAAATTCCAGAGAATTTGCATATAAAACTCCCGCCAAATCAATTCATTGAGCCAGGTGGCACTTAATTGAAGGCCAATCCGTACACAATGCCTGATGCTAATGGTGCCAAAACGCAGATGAACACCGATTCTGGAAGTAGCCGGCAATCCGGGAAAATCACGCTTTTCGGCGTATGCCTTCAGAAGACCGTCGCCAATGGTGCTTGGAGGAAAATCCTCTACAGCAGGAACAAATCCCATGTCCTCGAGGGGAATAATACCTGAAGAACTCCATGACAAAAAGTTTCCCCCAAGTGATGCAGAATCCCGGACATGATAATCGTCTGCTTTCAACAAAGACCGCCAGCGATTGGCATATGGCGTAAAAACAGTGTAGGGATTTCCTTGTGCCGAAAGCACTTCCTGCTTTTCAAAAATTACCTGGTCTTTAAAGGTAAAAAATGAAATACCTGCGGAAGAGAGCAGATTTGAAATTGATCCATCCCGCTCTTTGGCATAAGGTTCATAATCATGGTTGGCATAAACTGCCTTCAGATTTCCTTCTGAAATTAAAGTACGGAAGGCCTCTTCAGGACTGCCATAAAATGTACGAAATCCGGAACCTTTCAGAGCGAGATCATCATGAAGAGAACCGAGAATAGAATGAATAAAACGCAATCTTTTGTCCTCTGGATTTTCAAGTTTATCAAGAATATTTTTATCGAAAATAAAAACCGGAAGCACAGGAAAGCCAGATTTCAAAGCTTGAAAAAGTCCGGTATTGTCTTCCAGCCGGAGGTCTCTCCGAAACCAAAAAACCACATAAGAAGGAAAATTCATAATTACCACTCACAACAAGTAATCCATGATATTGGTTTTTTTAATTCAAGGAAAGCGCCGGATTTTTTTTCACCGAAATGGCTAAACTTGCAGTGCCCAAGAGAAACACCAAAAAGAACCATACAACACCATCGAATGCGTCCAGAGAATACCTACCAAGCAGAACAGTTTCAGCCCTTTGGCAATTCGGGGAACACAATAGAGGAAAATCAGCCAGCTTACCTGAGCGCTCCTGGCGAAACGCCATTTGCCAGAGGACCCTATCCTGCCATGTTTACTACTCAGCCTTGGACGATCCGGCAGTACGCAGGTTTTTCTACCGCCCGGGAATCCAATGCTTTTTACCGACAAAATCTGGCTGGAGGGCAAACCGGTCTTTCCGTGGCCTTTGATTTGCCCACGCACCGAGGTTACGATTCCGATCATGAGCGGGCCGCTGGAGATGTAGGCGCAGCTGGAGTTGCCATAGACTCAGTGGAGGATATGAAAATTCTTTTCGACAGCATTCCTTTGGATCAGATTTCTGTTTCCATGACCATGAACGGTGCCGTGATCCCAATTCTGGCATTTTTTATCGTTGCGGCAGAAGAGCAGGGAATTCCACCTGAAAAACTCGCCGGAACTATTCAGAACGACATTTTAAAAGAATTCATGGTGCGGAATACCTTCATATATCCGCCTGCAGAATCCATGAAACTCGTGGCTGAAATTTTTGCATACACAGCGCAAAAAATGCCAAAGTTCAATTCCATTTCGGTGAGTGGATACCACATGCATGAGGCTGGAGCCCCTGCGGACCTTGAGCTTGCTTACACATTGGCCGATGGAATTGAGTATGTAAAAACCGGCCTCAAAGCAGGCCTTTCCGTGGATGAATTTGCCCCCAGAATATCTTTTTTCTGGGCGATTGGAATGGATTACCTGACCGAAGTCGCCAAACTGCGTGCAGGACGAATCCTTTGGGCTGAATTGATGCAGCAGTTTAACCCTAAAAGCAGTAAATCCTTGATGCTGAGGGCACACTGTCAAACTTCAGGATATAGCCTTACGGAACAAGATCCTTTTAACAATGTGGCCCGAACCGGAATGGAAGCCATGGCCGCAGCGCATGGTCATACCCAAAGTCTTCATACCAATTCACTAGATGAAGCAATTGCACTTCCAACACCATTTTCAGCCAGAATAGCCCGAAATACACAGATTTTCATCCAACAGGAAACAGACACCTGCAAATTAATTGACCCTTGGGCTGGCTCCTCAGAATTGGAAAAAAGGACAGAAGAACTCCTTCAAAAAGCACGAAAACTAATTGAAGAGATTGAAAGTGAGGGTGGAATGACCCCTGCGATTGATAAGGGGATTCCCAAAATGAGAATCGAGGAGGCCGCTGCCAGAAAGCAGGCCCGGATTGATACTGGTCTGGAACACTTGGTAGGAATTAATTTAAACCAAATGCCAAGACCCGACAACCTGGAAGTTCGAAGCATTGACCTTGAACAGGTTCGGTCTGAGCAGATCGAAAGCCTTCATAAAATCAGACAAAGCAGAGATGAAACCGCTGTAAAGAGTGCAATTGCGGCGATTGAAAACAGGGCCTTACACCTAAAATCCGGGGACGCTGGCGGATCGGCCGAAAACAACATCCTGAATCTGGCAGTTGAAGCCGCAAGAAATAGAGCAAGTCTGGGCGAAATTTCACTGGCCATTGAAAAAGCCTTTTCAAGACATAATCCTCCAATACGGCTTATATCAGGCGTTTATAAATCAATTGTGGAAAAAGATTCGAATTTCATCAAAGCGCGGGCCCTTGCAGATGAATTTGCAGAAAAGGCAGGAAGGAGACCCAGAATACTGGTGGCGAAACTCGGCCAAGATGGCCATGACCGCGGCGCAAAAGTTGTGGCTTCCGGCTATGCCGACCTCGGATTTGATGTAGATGTAGGACCGCTTTTTGCCATGCCAGAGGAAGTGGCGAGGCAAGCAGTTGAAAATGATGTGCACATTGTCGGGGTTTCCTCTTTGGCAGGTGGCCACAGAATCTGGCTTCCTAAATTACGGGACCAATTAATCAAAGAAGGCATCGGTAATGTAGTATTGGTAGCAGGCGGTGTAATTCCTGCGGATGACTATGACTGGCTGAAATCCAGAGGCGTTGATTTTGTTTTCGGGCCGGGAACAGTGCTTTCAATTGCCGCCATTGAGATGCTGGAAAGCATGTTGTCAAAGATTTCTTGACATGCGGAAATGCCGGATTCCGAGAAAAGATTCGGCATTTCCCTCAACCTGATATCCACATCTTTGATAAAATCCCAAGGCATTTTCTCTGGCATTCAGAAAGATGTAATTCCAGTTTTTCTCGCATGCAACTTGCTCGAGGCTACGGAGAACTTCTAGCCCAAATCCTTCGCCTTGAACATCCGACCCAACAGCCATGTAGCGAACTTGTGCAGCATTTTCACCCAAGGACTGAATCCTGCCACATGCCAAAAATTTACGGCTTTCGAAATCAAAAACAGCCCTGTGAATCGCAGTTGATTCGTCATTATCCTGTTCAGTTCCCGGCAAAAGTCCCCATGGTTTTCTTAAAATCTCCCACCTGAGCAAGAAGAGCTGTTCAAATTCCGCTTGTGTTTGAGGATTTATAAGTGCCGTTCTTTCTTTCAAGGTTTTCAATACCAACATCTTCTTTTCCTTTTTTGTGTCACAAATTATTGGCTTTTTTGCATTCATTTTGAGCAGTTTAAATAGGAATGGAAGTTAAAGAGCTGTCGATTAAAGGATTGCTTGAAATCAGACCTGCAATTTTCAGGGATGATAGGGGTTATTTTTTCGAATCGCATAACACTGCCACTTTCAAGAAAGCTGGTCTCGATTTTGATTTTGTGCAAGACAACCAATCTTTTTCCAAAAAAGGAACAATCAGAGGCCTGCACTTCCAAGCCCCACCTGTTGCACAAGGAAAATTGGTTTGGGTTGCGCTTGGAAGGGTTCTAGATGTTATGGTTGATTTACGAAAAGATTCTCCTGACTATGGCAAATACCTACAAGTAGAGCTCAGCAGCGACTATTTCCGTATGCTTTATATCCCGCCAGGATTTGCCCATGGTTTTTCTGCCATGGAAGATTCCCTTTTTCAATACAAGTGTACGGCTCCTTACTCGAAGATTTCAGAAGGAGGAATCAATCCAATGGATGGTACTTTGGCAATTGATTGGCATGTTAGTGAAAAGATAGTTTCCGAAAAGGATTTACATTTAAGCGCTTTCAATGAAATTAAATCTCCGTTTTAGGACCTTGTCCTTTAGGCCAATTGACTTGGCATTTTTGATTTTGATTTTCCTTTCCTCGTGTAATGTTTACAGAAGGGACATTCTTTTCAAGGCACCAAGAGAAATGGAAAAAGAGTTTGCCAAAGCCTCAATGGACATCAAAGTTCCATCCAATTATCTCACCAAAAAGAACGACTATCTCGAATTTATAATTTTTACAAACAAGGGAGAATCTGTGATTGATCCAACCTCAGAATACATGAAACAAGTTAATTCTGTAGGATCAGGAGGTGGAAGATTAAACTCAAAATATCTAATTCAGGCTGATGGCTGCGCAGACTTGCCGATTCTGGGTCATATTAAAATTGATAGTCTCACAATACACCAAACAGACAGCCTTTTAGCAGAAAAATATGGTAAGTATTATCAGGATGTCTTTGTGATGTCAAAAGTATCAAATAGAAAAATTTATTTGCTTGGAATTGGGGCTGGAGGGACTCTTGGAGGTGCTATTGGCGGTATGGGTATTAGTGGAGGTGGTATGGGTGGAGGTGGAGGTGGAGGTGGAGGCGGAGGTGGAGGTGGAGGCGTAGGAGGAAGTTCAAAAACCTCTGTATTCGAACTTGAAAATGAAAATGTTACCCTGATTGAAGTACTGGCAAAAGCAGGTGGTGTTGGACGATATAGCCACGCAAACCGCATCAAGGTAATTCGCGGAGACCTTCGAAACCCTACAATTTTTACCATAGACATTACCAAATACGACTCATTTCAAAAGTCGAACTTAATAATGCAACCAAACGACATAGTATATATTGAACCATTAAGGCGGGGCTTCCTCGAAGCCTTTGGAGACTTCAACTCCGTGACATCCATTTTATCAACCATTTTGTCTGTATATTTGATTACGAAATTGTAATGGCACAGACCACCCAAAATAATACCAAACCAGGCCTCAATACCCCATTTGCGGATTTGGGTTTTGAAGGACCTCCTCAAGGAGGAATAGGAGGCATAGATCTTGAAAAACTTCTTGCAATCCTGAACAAAAGCCTTTGGTGGATTATCCTTTTTATTGTTCTATCATTAACTGGTGCATATCTGTACCTCCGTTACACCAAACCAGTTTATGAGTCCTATTCAATCCTGAAACTCAATGTTCAGAAAAGTGCTGATCAGCTTCTGGGTCTATCCAAACCTGAAGAAGGAATGAATACCGGACCCAATCTTCAGGGCGAACTCGAAATTATCAAATCGCAGGTTTTATATGAGAAAGTGCTTGAAAGGATTGACCTAAGCGTAACCTATCAGCAATCAGGGAACTTTATTTCCACCGAACTCTATTCGATTACGCCCTTTAAGGTGGTTTACGAAGTAAAAAATCCCGCCATCTACAATACGCCTATCACCCTTGAATTTATAGATGACAAACAGTACATTCTTAAATTTGACCTTATCGGTGTTGAATATTCTGAAGTACTGAAATTCAATACAGCATTTGACCACGAGTTTTTTAAATTCAAGGTTTCACTAACCAATTTTTATACGCCTGAATGCAATGGCAGGAAATTTATTTTCATTTTGAATTCAAAAGAAAGTCTTAGAGACTTTCTTGGCAGGGGCATCAACGCGTATGTTGAAAATGCAGAAGCAAACACCATTCGGGTAGGATTCAACGACAATTCACCTGAAAAAGCAAGGGATATTGTGAATGTGATTGACACCATTTACGGTCAGCAAACCATTGCACAAAAAAACCTGGCCAACGAACAAACCCTGGAGTTTTTGGAAGAACAGATGAAGCAAACTGCTGAAAAACTGAATCTTTCTGAAAATGAAATTCAAGATTTCCTCAGGAGAAATAAGGTAACTGATGTCAATAGCTCAACAGAAGCCCTTCAGGATGCCATACAAGAAATTATCAAGCGAAGGTCTGAATTGGAAAACCAGAAAAGCCAGTTAATGGACTTATCCCTTCTGGTAAAAAATTACAACCAGAAAGAAAAACAGGTATTTCCTGGACTTTCATCCATCAACAACCCTTACCTGATTGAGCAAGCAAAGCAGCTCAATTCACTGCTTTCTCAAAAAACCTCGATGCTTTATGGGGCCAGAGAATCCACTGCAGCATACAGAATCCTTACCAGCAAAATTGAAGACTTAAGAAAGTTGATTGGGCAACTGATTGAAGAAGAATTGGCCATTACCAATTCCAGTATGGTTCAGTTGAATTCAAAAATGGACGAGCTGGAAAAAAACAGTGAACTCCTTCCCGGTATTCAAAAGCAGCTGACTCAAATCAGGCGTTTTTTCACAATCAATGAGAAATACTACCTAATGTTCATTGAGAGAAAAGCAGAGTTTGAGATTGCAAAAGCAGGTACCATCCCCGACTTTCAGATTCTTGCTCCCGCCAACCTTCCAACTGTTCCCTTACTTCCTCAAAAAGGATCGGTATACAGTACTTGGATTATCATCGGAATTATTTCTGGGGTTGGTCTCGTAGTAGTTCGTTATCTCTTGCAGGATACAATCATTACCCAAAAGGAACTTGAACAAAACAGTATGGCGCCTATTTTAGGAATCGTACCTGTTTATTCTAAAGAAAAATTAAGAATTGCTCGCCTACTGGTTGACAGAAACCCAAAATCAGCCATTTCAGAATCGCTTCGTTCCATCCGGACCAATGTGGATTTCATGGTTTCGGAGAAGAAGAAAATTATCTCTGTAACAAGTACCGTTGCGGGAGAAGGCAAGACCTTTTTTGCCATCAACCTCGGCGGTGTTCTTGCAATGTCCAATCAAAAAGTAATCATGCTTGACATGGATATGCGGAAACCAAAGCTTCACCTTGCATTCGATGTAAGCAACGATGCTGGAATGAGCACTTTGCTTATTGGCAGGGACAATATTCGCGATTGCATTTCAAGAACTTCTCTGGAAGGTCTGGACTTAATTTCAGCAGGGCCGGTACCACCAAATCCTTCAGAACTTATCATGCGACCGATGCTCAACGATATCTTCGTTGAACTACATAAGGACTATGATGTGATTATTATCGATAGTCCACCCGTAGGACTCGTAACAGATGGAATCCTGATTATGCAAAAAGCCGACCTGCCTATCTATGTGGTTCGATCAGAATATTCCAAAAAATCTTATCTAAAAAACATCAACAAGCTAATGAGGGTAAATGGTTTCAAAAACCTTGCAACTGTTCTCAACGGCCTCGATAATTTCAAAACCTATGGTTATGGCTACGGTTACGGCTACGGTTACGGCTCAGGCTATTACTCAGATGATGCGCCTGAAACCAATGTAAACCTTGATTGGTTCAAGAACATTGTGGCCAAAAAATAGGTTTATAATCACCGGCTCTCCACTTTTTCCCAACGGATGAAATACATTCGCAATTTCTGCATCATTGCCCACATCGACCACGGTAAGAGTACCCTGGCCGACAGACTTCTTGAGTTTACACAAACCGTTGACAAGCGGCACATGCAGGCCCAACTCCTCGACGACATGGACCTGGAAAGGGAGCGTGGCATTACCATCAAGAGCCATGCTATTCAAATGACCTATCCCTACAAAGGGGAGAATTATACCTTCAACCTAATTGATACGCCTGGCCATGTGGACTTCTCTTATGAAGTTTCCAGAAGCATTGCTGCTTGCGAAGGCGTTTTGCTCCTTGTGGATGCCTCTCAGGGAATCGAAGCACAGACCATTTCTAACTTATATCTGGCACTTGGCAATAACCTGGAGGTTATACCAGTACTGAACAAAGTTGATTTGCCAGGCGCCATGCCTGATGAAGTAAAAGACGAAATGGTGGATCTTCTCGGCTGTGACCGTGAGGCAATCATTCATGCCAGTGGAAAAGCTGGAATTGGAATAAAAGAGATTCTGGATGCCGTTGTGGAAAGAATCCCTGCACCAAAAGGCGATCCGGACGGCCCATTGCAGGCCCTGATTTTTGACTCCGTTTATAATTCCTTCCGTGGTATTGAGGTTTACTTCCGAATTTATAACGGTACCATCGCAAAAGGCGATAAAGTAAAATTCATGGCCACAGGAAAAGAGTACTGGGCTGATGAAGTTGGAATCCTCAAACTGGAGCAAGAGCCACAACAATTCATGGCTGCTGGAAATGTGGGATATCTGATTTCCGGAATTAAGGAGGCAAAAGAAGTAAAGGTTGGAGATACCATCACGCATGCTCAAAGGCCGTGCGAAAAAGCGGTTCAGGGATTTGAAGATGTTAAACCCATGGTTTTTGCCGGGATTTATCCAGTTGAAACTTCTGAGTTTGAAGAGCTTCGAAATTCAATGGAGAAATTGCAGCTCAATGACGCTTCCCTGGTTTGGGAACCTGAAACTTCCGCAGCCCTTGGCTTCGGATTCAGGTGTGGCTTCCTCGGCATGCTGCACATGGAAATTGTGCAAGAAAGACTAGAGCGGGAATTTGATATGACCGTAATCACAACGGTTCCTTCCGTGCAATTCCGGGCGCATACCAATAAAGGTGAGTTGATCATTGTAAATGCACCGAGCGAACTTCCAGAGCCAAATTATCTCGATTATGTGGAAGAGCCTTTCATCAAAGCCCAGATTATCACCAAATCTGACTATGTGGGCGGAATCATTGGCCTCTGCATGGATAAAAGGGGTGTGATGAATAACCAGGTTTACCTTACCCAAGACAGGGTTGAACTTAGTTTTGAATTGCCTCTATCCGAAATCGTATTTGACTTTTTCGACAAGCTCAAAACCATCTCAAGGGGCTATGCCTCCTTGGATTATGAACTCATCGGGTTCAGAGAAAGCACTATGGTGAAGCTCGATATCATGCTGAATGGGGATAAAGTAGATGCTCTTTCAGCCATTGTACACCGAGACAAAGCCTATGAGTGGGGCAAAAGACTTTGCGAAAAACTGAAGGAACTTATCCCAAGGCAAATGTTTGAAATCGCCGTTCAGGCAGCGATTGGAGCGAAGGTAATCGCCAGAGAAACTGTAAAAGCCATGCGTAAAGATGTATTGGCAAAATGTTATGGTGGTGATATCAGCCGTAAGCGTAAACTTTTGGAGAAACAGAAAAAAGGTAAAAAACGCATGCGCCAGGTTG
>CANETC010000044.1 GCA_947441055.1 Cytophagaceae bacterium
AACATGGTCAGCACCTGCAGCCTTAGCTTCAGCTTCCTTATCAGGAGTACAAAGCACAAGAACTCTTACAGTTTTACCAATACCATGGGGAAGAGACGAAACACCTCTCACCATTTGATCAGCTTTACGAGGATCAACACCAAGCCTTACATCAATATCAACTGAAGAGTCGAACTTGGTGAAAGTGGCTTTTTTAAGAAGCTCAGCTGCATCAGTGAGCGAATACTCCTTTGCAACATCTACGATGGCCAAGGCTTTCTTTTGGTTCTTAGTTAGTTTTGCCATAATCAGTTTTCCCAAGGAGATTTTCCGGTGATGGTAATGCCCATGTTACGCGCTGTTCCAGCGATTGTTCTCATTGCAGGCTCAATCTCAAATGAATTGAGATCAGGCATTTTTGTTTCTGCAATTGTACGAACCTGTTCCCAGGTTACGGATCCGATTTTCTGGCGATTAGGCTCAGCTGAACCGGTTTTCTGTTTTACTGCATCAAGAAGTAGCACCGCAGCCGGCGGAGTTTTCGTGACAAAGTCAAAAGACTTGTCCGTGTAAACAGTAATAACAACAGGGATGACAACACCAGGTTTGTCCTGCGTCCTTGCGTTAAACTGCTTACAAAACTCCATAATGTTCACACCCTTGGAGCCAAGAGCAGGTCCAATCGGCGGCGATGGATTCGCAGCGCCTCCCTTAATTTGGAGCTTTATGTAGGTACTTATTTCTTTAGCCATGGCTAACTTTTTACTGATTGTAATTTTTCAACTTGCGTATAGTTCAACTCAAGTGGTGTGTTTCTGCCAAAAATTTTGACCATCACATTGAGCTTTCTCTTCTCATCAAAAACCTCCTCTACGGTTCCAGTAAAAGTATTAAACGGTCCATCTATAACTTTTACAACTTCACCTTTCAGGAAGGTTGTTTCAAACCGCATCATTTCATCCTGAGACTCATCGACACGACCTAAAATCCTATTAATCTCACTTTCACGAAGCGGAACAGGTGTTTTTTCAACAGAATTCCTGTTAGCACCAAGAAATCCAATTACACCTGGTACACTTTTAATGGTGTGAAATGCCTCACCATTATTTAAATCCGCGTTCACAATAATGTAGCCAGGAAAGAAATTTTTCTCCCTAACTACCTTTTTACCGTTTCGCAATTCCATTACCTTTTCAGAAGGTATCAGAATTTGAGTGATGACTTCATCGAGCTTTTGGCGTATTACCTCATTCTCGATGTAACTCTTCACTTTTTTCTCTTGGCCGGCTACTGCCCGGATCACATACCACTTTAAATCGGCCATGGTTAATCTCTGTTACAAATTGTAGAAAACCTTCAACAGGGATTCAAAACCAAAGTCCATTATGCCAATTAGGAGGGCAAAAATGATCGACGCCACCAAAACCAAAGTGGTTTGGTTGGTCAGGTTGGCACCTGTAGGCCAGCTTACTTTCGTAAACATTTCCTGATAGGACAGGTTAATGAAATCAATCACTTTCTTCATTGTCGTATGACTTTGCACGGGAGGTAGGACTCGAACCCACAGCCAACGGTTTTGGAGACCGCTACTCTACCAATTGAGCTACACCCGTTTTTGAAAAAGGACTGCAAAATTAGTGCAATCTTTTTACAAAAGGAAAAAAAAGTTCCGCTTTCGCGGAACCTTCTTAACTAATTATTAGTCAATAACTTCTGTAACCTGACCAGCACCTACGGTACGACCACCTTCGCGAATCGCAAAACGAAGACCCTTATCCATAGCCACTTTATTGATCAATTTTACATTGATTGTGATGTTGTCACCAGGCATTACCATTTCAACACCTGCAGGAAGTGTGATCTCGCCTGTAACATCGGTAGTTCTCATATAAAACTGAGGACGATACTTGTTAAAGAAAGGTGTATGACGACCACCTTCTTCTTTAGAAAGTACATAAACTTCAGCCTTGAACTCAGAGTGAGGTGTAACAGAACCTGGCTTGCAGATTACCATTCCACGACGAATCATATCTTTATCAATACCGCGAAGCAACAAACCTACGTTGTCACCAGCTTCTCCTCTGTCAAGAATCTTACGGAACATTTCAACACCCGTAACAGTTGACTTAAGGTTCTCAGCACCCATACCAAGAATATCAACAGGCTCACCAGAGTTGATGATACCTCTCTCGATACGACCAGTTGCTACTGTACCACGACCTGTGATAGAGAATACATCTTCAACAGGCATTAGGAAAGGCTGGTCAGTTACCCTTGGAGGAATTGGAATCCAAGAATCAACTGCTTCCATCAAGTTATCAATGGTTGTAACCCACTTGGCATCGTCGTTAAGACCACCAAGAGCTGAACCTTGAACCACTGGAATATTATCGCCATCATAATCATAGAAACTAAGAAGTTCACGGATTTCCATTTCCACAAGCTCAAGAAGCTCCGGATCGTCAACCATGTCAACTTTGTTCATGAAAACTACAAGCTGAGGAACACCTACCTGACGGGCAAGAAGAATGTGCTCACGAGTCTGTGGCATTGGACCATCAGTAGCAGCAACAACCAGAATTGCACCATCCATCTGGGCAGCACCAGTAACCATGTTCTTCACATAGTCAGCGTGACCTGGACAGTCAACGTGTGCATAGTGACGATTTTTAGTTTGGTACTCCACGTGGGAGGTGTTGATGGTGATACCTCTTTCTTTTTCCTCCGGCGCATTGTCGATGGAAGAAAAGTCACGAATGGTAACAGTAGGGTCGTTCTTTGCAAGAACTTTGGTAATTGCTGCGGTAAGGGTTGTCTTACCGTGGTCAACGTGACCGATTGTCCCGATGTTTACGTGGGGCTTCGACCGGTCGAAATTTTCTTTAGCCATGAGTATTAATCAATTGAAGGAAAAGTATACAAAAATTTTAGAGCCAACAATGGGACTTGAACCCACGACCTCTTCCTTACCAAGGAAGTGCTCTACCACTGAGCTATGTCGGCTTTTGCTCTAACATTAGAGCGGGAGACGAGGCTCGAACCCGCGACCTACAGCTTGGAAGGCTGTCGCTCTACCAACTGAGCTACTCCCGCTTTTTTCGTGGGGCGTGATGGATTCGAACCACCGTAGACGTACGTCAGCAGATTTACAGTCTGCCCCATTTGGCCACTCTGGTAACGCCCCGAAAAGGTCGGCAAAAATAGAGAAATAATAATTAATATCACAGCCTTTAAAAAGAATAATTCCCTGATTAAGAAGCAAAACCTAAAAACTAGAAAATTTACAAAGGCAATCTATTGACGGTCAATAGAAAAATATGAGTAGTGTTTTGAAAAATAAATCAAATGATTTTTAAAGGCTGGCTAATTGAATTCACTTAAAAAAAAAACAATCCGCTCCAAGTCCATGCCGAACAGCAAGGGAAATTATTCAAACCTAATTATAATCCTAAACAACAAGAAAATAGAGTATTTAGACCTATGAAATTTCAAGCAGATCCAACACCTGGTAAAACAAAAAAGGGAGCTAATGCTCCCTTTTTCTTAAAACGATAGATAATCTTAATAATCCCAAACTTCATTCTCCTTTGCTACCAGATCATATTCGAACTTCTGGGAAGCCACAAGAACAGACCTCGGACTTTCTCTATATTCCGGCATATCTTCAATCATCAAATCTTTTGGATTGGAGATTTTAAGAATCCTAGAACAAAACAAACGAAGGTCCATGGCATCTGACACTTTCTTATCCTCTGCCCTATTTTGACTGTTATACCACCTTGCATTCGGCATACTTTTAAATGCGCGAGCTACATCGGTGTATTTAAAAGAGGCCACTTCTGTTTCAGTACCTTTTATAGAGTTGAACTCCGCAGGTACAAAAAGTGTAATGGTCTGAATGTCATAATAAAACCTTGAACGCTGTTTATCAAAAAGCAAATTCTCCCTGAACTTTAATGTATAAAGTTGCTTCGGCATGAACGGGGTACCTGTTCCTGGCAATGGATTCCCATCCGCATCTACCTGGGCACTAGCCGGGTCAATAAGCTTTTCTTTAAACTGTTCTGCAGTAAGCATTGTGGTAAGGGAATCTTTTGCATACGCATCCAATTTCCCTGAGAAAACTGCCTCACAAAGCGACTTCGTAATTTCATTTCCAGATGCGAGGAAAGGTTGATTACACTTCTCCCTCAAATCCATTACACGCCATACCTGCATCTTATACATCACATCCGATACATGTACCTTACGAACACTAAGAGGATCGTAGCCTGCAGCCAAAGTGGCAGAATCTTCACGGCGTAAACTATCCAATTTCTGCTGAACCGGATTGGTAGCAACAACTGGAGCTGCTTTCACAGAATCAGTAGCAACCGGTGCAGGAGGTGGAGCAGCAGTTCCAGCCCTTTTACCCTTTCCTCTCCTTTGCTGGGCTTCAATTGAACTTACCAACAAAGAGAAACAGAGAATTGCAACAATTTTCATTTTCATACGCCGTGGGATTGTAAAGTGTAAAGGATAATTAAAATGTTAGTTAACAGGAATTGTAATCACCGAGGAGGCAGCATTAATCTGCACATCTTCTGATTCATCCCGGAAATTAAGCCTTCTTGCTTTCTTGATAACCACAATGATTCTGTCTCCAGCCTGTGCCTGACTCCGGATGGAGGCAAGATTCACATTGTCGTTACGAATTGGAAGTGTTTGGATTTCTCTTTTTCCGCGTGCTAGAGTAACCTCACCATCGGTAATGTTGTAACGAGCTTCTCTAGGAAGAGCAGCAGCAAAAGCAGGATCTGGTTCTGCCATTACCGTTATCGAGGCTGGACCAGGTGCAGTAACACCTTTTTTCTGATCCACATAATTACCGCCAATTTTAGCGACAATCTGAGGGCGAGGAACACCCCTAACAGGGAAATCCTTCACACCAATTGTAGATCCTTCACTGGCTACAGTGATAGAAACTTTAGCATCAGCTCCTTTTACATTGGGAATAACTACAATAGCACCCTTATCTTTTCCATTGATGATGTTGGCACCTTTGGCAGAGAAAGAAGGCTTATAATTCGCTCCCAATGCTGGAACCTGGATGTTAAGGTCATTACCGCAATTGTAATAAAGAGCTGAAACTGAAGCAGATTTTACATCAATCACAGGTTTCGCAACAATATATTCACCCTTTACAGTGAAAGTAGTATCGCCTTCACCCGTTGGTTTTGGCATAATTACCTGACCTTCCCAATTTTGTTTGGAGTTTCCTTCAGCATCATAGTTGGTGGCAGATGCCTTGAACTTCACGACACCAACTCCATTTTCAACTTTAACCGTGCTACCACGAAACTTCATCACAGGTACAATGGCAGAAGACCTAGCTGTAACGAACATTTTCGCCTCATAATCTGTACCAGCAGCAACAGTGGAAGAAAGTGCGCTATAATCCGCTGTAATTACATCAAACTTAAAGTCTTTCGCTCCAACTTTTTGAGCAAGTCGTGATAGTACATCTGCCTCATAAGCTGTAATTTTGGATTGCTTGTCTGAAAGTACAGCCAAAGCAGCAATCATTGGAGTTTGAGCAAAATTAAGCTCCGCGAAATCCTTTCCTTTTTGTTCACGATCATTCTTGGTAAGAGGATCTTCTTTTCCATCCTGAGCAAGAGGAGGGAAATTTGCTCCTGAAACTTTATTGAGTTCAGTCACAAAATTATTTAGACGATCCTTTAGCCCATAGGCAGCACCTTTCTTTCCAGTTGATTTATCACCAACCATGAGAATAGCTGTTTTCTCTTCATCCTTCAAACCCTTGTAAGCACCCTTCTCGTCCACTCCGTGCTGGTGATTCTCCTTACAATCTTTTCCTTTTTCGCAACCAGTTGTCTTGATAATCTCATCCTTATAACCCTGAATTTCAGCAATCATATCACGAGACATTTTTTTAATACGCTTGGCTTCGTCAAGAATATTCTTGTATTGAGGAGATTTTTCAACCGTTTTCTCAATACCAGAAATTTTTCCATCGTTCGCAGTGTTCGCGTTCGTAACAGCCAATTCAAGACTCGAATTCAAGAACTGGAATTTTGCCAGAATCGCAGAAGATACCTGAAGTGCAAGTAGTGCAAGTAGCACCAGATACATCAGGCCAATTAGTTTTTGCCGCGGGGTTTCCTTACCACCTGCCATTTCTTTACTAAATTATTAGTTAAACAATTATTGGAAGGAATTAGGCAGCACCTTTCATGGCTGTCAGCATATTGCCGTAAACCTTGTTCAGGTTGTTAAGATTTCCAGTCAACTTGGAAATTTCTCCTTTGAAAGCCTCGGCATCTTTAGAAGCATCAGCCATGCTGGCCATTGCATTCGAAAGGTTACCATAGAACTTGTTCATTGCTTTCAAGTGGTTATCAGCATCTTTAAGCTCAAGCTCATATACCGCATTTAAAGCACCTAAGCTTTTGGTAATTGCCTGAACTTTTGAATGGTACTCTTTAGAATCCTGAGCCGCATTAGACATTTCAGCCATGGCAGTCACGGTGGAAGCATAAGACTTGTTCATATCAGACAAAGCTTTGGAAGCATTCTGAACATTTGTTGCATAATCTTTGGTAGCAACGGCAGCACCAGAAAGATCGCTCATTTTAGAAACAGAATCAGCAAGACCTGTAAAACCTTTACCCAAACGATCAATCATTGCCTGGTCAATTTTGGCGGTGGCTAGCATTTGATCCAAAGCAGGAGCGCCAGCAGCAGGAGCCGCTTTTGCAGGAGTTTTACCGTGCATTTTCTCCCAAACTTTATCATCAAGTTCAGGATAAACACGAGACCATTCTGGTTCATGTACCTGTGGTGCAAATGCGAACAAGACGAAAAGAGCAGCCTCTGTACCAAGACCAGCTATTAGCATTGGAGCAGCACCTTCCCAGTGCATGATTTTGAAAAGTGCACCGAGGATTACAACTGCGGCCCCGAGACCTGTGATGATTGGAGCAACGCTTCCGTAGAACTTCTCCTTTAAACTACCTTTTTTTGCGCTCATTTTTTTTTGTAGAATTTAGATTGTGAAAATTGATTAAAACTCGTTACCTGCTGAACGACCTAAGTAGGTTACTACACATCGGAAACCAACAAAGGACTTAGCAGTGTCTTCATATTCGAAATTTCTGGTTCCATTCTGTAAGAAGAAGGAAATATCTTTCCAGGAACCACCGCGAACAACTTTGCGTGGCTCACTGGCATCAAAATACGTTGGATTAAGATCCCAAACAACTGGAACGGAAGCTTCAAAGAATGCATCTTCACACCACTCTGAAACATTTCCGGACATATCATAAAGACCATAATCATTAGAGAAATACTGTCCAATAGGACTGGTGTAAGAGAAACCATCGTCATAATAGTTTCCGCGACCAGGCTTAAAGTTTGCCAGCATACAACCTTTCATGTTTCGAACATAAGGACCGCCCCAAGGAAATTGAGCAAGATCCCGACCACCACGAGCGGCATATTCCCATTCGGCTTCAGAAGGAAGACGGAAATTAGGCATCACAGGAAGACCTGCATCTGTCCTGGCTTTGTTCAAAAAGCCCGTGCGCCACTTACAAAAAAATTTAGCTGCTTTGTAAGTAACACCTACCAAAGGATAGTTGTCAAATGCCGGGTGAATCCAGTAATATTCTGTCATTGGATCGCCCATGTGGTGACTGAAATCACGCGTCCAAACAGTAGTATCGGGATAGTATTTTTTCTCGGCAATCATCTTCTGAAACTCTTCAGAAATAGGACCAAGACCAACAGTATCATCTGTTAGAATTGCCTCTACAAATTGACGATACTCGTTGTTTGTAATTTCGGTATCATCCATGTAGAAACCACCGATTGTAACCTGCTTATTGTAGTTGATGTGAGATGCGGCAACATCTTCATCAGATTGACCCATGTGGAATGTTCCAGAGGGAACTGTGGTCATTCCATAAGGAACGGTTTGAATCCAACCCTCACGATTGGGAACACCAATGAGTTCGCCTTGAATCTCTTTTTGCCCAAGGCCACATGAGCTGGCCAATGCCAAGGTGGCAATGGACAGGAGGGGACCTAAGGTCCGAATGGTTTTGACAATTTTCATAACACCTTAAAATATTGACCAGACAAATCGCCTAATCGTTTCAGATACACAAAAGTAAAAACGGGAAGTGATAAAAATTCCCCTATCAACAAGCTATATAACGCTGTAAGATTTCCGTTTATTATTAAATTATTTTCTGTAGCGAGGAGTCCTGATAATTGGCTTAGGGCCTCTCATCGTCATCGGTACAAAATAGGAAGCCATAATTTCGTGAGAAGTTGGCTTTTTAGCATCCGTGGAAGGAACAGTAAGATCCAAGGAATATGTAATTCTCAGTTTATTTTGCATGGCTGATAGACCAACTAATACAGAAACTGCATCCTCTTGACGATAAGCCAGACCCGCTAAAAATTGGTTGTTAAACTTGGCAATTGCAGAAAGTTCTACCTGCGATTGCTTAGAATCTGTCTTAAAATTAAAACTAGGGGTCACAATCAAATCTGGATTTACCTCAATGTTGTATCCACCTGTTACATAATAATGGCGCTTCATCTGGCTGAGCGTATTGTTGAATTTCGCCTCATTCAAATGCCTGGAACTGATGCCACCAAAGAATTTGTCCGAAGAATAATAAAGACCAAAACCCAAATCAGGAACGATTTCACCTGAAGCTTTGTCTATTGCTTTGTAAACTGCATCCTCAGTGTTATTAACCCTGTATCCGGATTTAGTAGAACGGCCCTGCATTCCAATGCTAATGCCACCACTTAATTTGCCAGCACCCAATTTGTAGTGATAAGCAGCATTCACAGAAACATTCAAATCATTCAAAAGAGCAATTTGGTCGTTGTTGATTACAATTCCGACACCGGTGTTTGCCGCCAAAATTGGAAGGGCACCCGTAAATAGAATATTTTGAGGAGCTCCACCCGCACCATCCAAACCTTGATAACCTGTCCACTGATTGCGATAGAGAAGATTTCCACGAAATCCCTGCTCAATTCCGGTTGCGGCAGGATTGAAGTACATTTGATTAAACATGTACTGAGTGAAGTGCGCGTCCTGCTGTGCAGAAACATTAAAAGCTCCGGAAATTCCGGCTGCTATAAGGGCGGTGTAGAGTTGTTTTTTCATTACAGTCTCCTCGAATGAGGCCTCAATTTTATGGCAAATTTCGAATTTGAAAAAATTTTATTCTTTGGAAGCCTTCAAACAGGACTTAATATACTCCTCAAGTGCCCCTGTCATAGAGGGTGCATTTGGCAGTGGAGCCTGGATATCGAGTATCAAACCAGCATCCCTAACTGCCTTTGAAGTAGTGGGTCCGAATGCAGCAATCCTTGTGTTATTCTGTTGAAAATCAGGGAAATTATGAAGCAAAGATTCGATTCCGGAAGGACTGAAAAATGCTAAAACATCATAATAAATGTTCTTCAAATCTGAGAGGTCGCTCGACACAGTATTGTAAAAAGTGGCCTCTGTAAATTTATAATTATTTTTCCTTAAGAATTCCGGAAGGTCACCGGTTCTTATGTCCGAACATGGAAAAAGATAGGTTTCTTCCTTGTGTTTTTTAATTTGATCGGCCAAATCCAAGGCCGTCTTCTGTCCAACAAAAACCTTCCTTTTTCGGATTTGAATATACTTCTGCAGATAGTTGGCCGTAGCCTCTGTCACGCAGAAATATTTCATGTCAATTGGAATGTCAAGCCTGAGCTCAGTCGCAATTCTAAAAAAATTATCAACCGCATTTTTGCTAGTAAAAATCACCGCAGAATGGTCAAGAATATTGACCTTCTGTTTGCGAAAATCCTTAACAGAAACACCTTGGACTTCGATAAATGGTCTAAAGTCGATTTTTATTTTGTACTTCTTGGCAAGGACAAAATATGGAGAATCCTCATCTACAGGCTTGGCCTGGGTAACCAGAATAGAGCCGACTTTTCGTAGTCGGGAGGTGATTTCCGGATTTGCAGTTTCGCTCATGGAATCAAAATAAATTATTGCAAAACCTTGTATAGAACCAGAAAGGTCGAGAGGTTCAGCGCGCAAATATAAAAAAGAGAAAGCGCAGAACGATATCTATAATATTTTCGAAGAACCATAAAGAACAAAAAGCTCCGGCAAATGAGATAAGCAAAGCCCAAACCTGCGAGGAGATAGTTAATTCGGATAATCGATTCATTATCAATGCCAAAAGCCGAAAAATTAAGGATCAAAAAAACAAAAGACAGCAAAAAAAGGACCTTAATATCGGGGAAAATCAGGGGAAAAAACTTAATTGAAAGAGACAGAAAAAAAAGTAAAATGGCACTTAAAAGCATCGGATAAAACACAAGACCCATGGTACCGACCCAAATTTCTAATCCTCCGAGAGGATAATAAAGGTGCAGAAAATCAGTCAAGGCGAGCAAAATCACAAGCAGCGAAAGGACAACCGGCGGAATGCCAATTTTTTGAAGACTAAAATCTATTTCATAATTATTCCAAAGGCTGACAAAGTATTTTCGGAAAGGATTATAATAGATGTTGCGAAAAACAATCAGAATAATGGATGCTAGAATAGAAAAATATGGCACGGATCCAGTATCAACTAAACCCCTGGAGGCCAAATCTACCGCCGGAGTTTCAATATTTTTAACTGTTTGATTTTCAAAAACGAACGAACCTTTTTTCACCAATGGTTCACCAGTTTTAGAAAATATAATTTTAGCATCCCGACTGAATCCACTGGTAGAACCAGGAACTACAAACGACAATGGCAAGACCAGCTCCTTTCCATTGTGGGCCGAATCAAGCTGCATGATTTCTTGCCGAAAGAAATTTTAGTATTCCAAGGAATGCCACAAAATAAACCACATAAAAACCGAGCAAAAAATTGTCACCCATGCCTGCCATAGAAATGGCAAGAAGTATCGTAACGATATTCAAGAATGACAGGAGTATTACGGTCTGCATCTGGTTCAAACCAGAACGAATTAAAATGTGGTGAACATGGTTTTTATCCGGACTAAATGGAGATTTTCCATTAAAAATTCTGATGGCAAAAACCCGGGCCGTATCAAAAACAGGAATAATCAAAATTGCAACTGCAATGGCCGGGGCCGATTCAACCGCTTTCATTTGAACAAATTGAATGGCCATAACACTAACCAGCATACCCGAAACAAGGGAGCCAGTGTCTCCCATAAAAATGATCGCCTTGTGAAAATTATAGCGCAAAAACCCAAGAATTCCACCCATCAAGCAGAATGCAACCAAAGCAAATGGTGCGTATTCTGATCCGCCAAAACGGTAAAAGAAATAACCGAATGCGGCTGAATTTATTAGAATAAGACTTCCGGCAAGGCCGTCGAGGCCATCAATCAGGTTAAAAGCATTGATGAGGCCTACAATCACCAGAAAAGTAAAAGCATAAGCAAACCGGTCATCAATCATTTCTAAACCAAGAAAACCCTGAAAATCATTGATTTTTACATCCCCTAGGAACATCACAATGCCTGTTGCAAGAATCTGAACGAAGAACTTCTTAAAGGCAGAAACAGAGCTGATGTCGTCCTTTAATCCGATAAAAAACAAAATAAGCGTACTAGCCAATAGCCTTTGAATTTGGGGTGTTACTTCTCCAAAAATTGTAACTGCCGACATAAATCCTGCAAAAATTGCCATGCCCCCAAGCCGGGGAGTGAGGTTGGTATGAACAGCCCGAAAGTTTGGTTCATCCAGCAAATTTTTCAAGTGTGCTACATAAATGATTGACGGAATTGCAAATACCGCAACAACGAAAGCCCAGACGAAAGAAAGGACGATGTCAATGATCAGCATATATTCTAAAAATTTGGCGAATTTAGGTCAAAACCTTGCCACATATCCAAAATGAATTTTGGATGCCTTAAAATCAATCGGCGATGAAGTCGAAAATCCATTCGCAATTGACACTTGAATCAGGTTTTCACCCGCCTCAAATTCAGCTCCCATACCAAAACCCAATGCATTGGACCAGTTCAATAAATCGATGGGTTTCAAACCTGTATTATAAACCATAGCATCACAAAAGGCCGAAAATATAAACTTAGAATCCAGCACAATTTGAGGTTGAACCGAAACCAATGCATGGGAACTTGTGAAAAAGAAATTTTCATTAAATCCCCTTATCGAACGAAGCCCGCCCAGGCGAAACTGGTCTGCAATGGTTAGTTTTGGCGAGGACACATGGCCCAAATCCAACCCGCCTTTCACAATAAAACGGTTTACTGGAACCCAAAGTGGAAAACTACCCTGTGCCCTGAATTCAATTTGGCGCAAGGTGCCTGAACTATTTGCATCCTGAATTTTTTTTAGTCCAGGAAGTAGGAGAAACGAAAAAAAGGCTCTTTCTGGGTTGAGTCTATGAAGTGGGCTTGTTTCCATTTCAAAACCAAAAACCAAGGAATTTGAAGACTGGGAAAATGTCTGAGACTTGCTTTGCCTAGCACTTGCCGACATCGCCTGAAGCCCAAAACGAAACCTCCATAAGCCACCCATAGATTGAAAAATTTCAGCGAGTGCCTTTTGCCTGAAATAAAGCGTGTCCTGCCTAAAAAGATCAAAGTTGGCATGAACCCCTAGTCCGGAATACCCAAGCGCCGGCAATCTGGCATCTAAGATTGCTGTTTGAGAAGATGCTGCAAATCTGCTCCAACGGATATCCAAGCCAATTCCTCTATTAAAAAGGTTTGAAAACCCGGCCTCAATATTGCCAGTAAGCAGCATTTTGCCTGTTGATTCTTGCCCGGGAAGGAGTCCAAGTATTCCATTGAAAGAATTCCCTGCAGATCTTTTCAAATGGAGATGAAGGATGGCTTGATTTCCAAACCACTCTATTTCAGCTGGACCAGTTTCTTCTGCAAAAGGCATAGACCTTGTGAGGGTTGGAACCCTTTCGGCAAGCGCAAGTGAAAAAGGTTGATCTTTTCTAAATCCGATCCATTTACAGAGCAATTCATTTTTTAAACCGGTATCACCATGCAAAATCAGTGGACCATTGAGTATAAGAGGACCCGGATCAATTGTCCCATTCACTCGCGCTGATTTGCCTTCATAAGCTATTGAATCAAAATAAAAACTTGCAAATGGGTAGCCTTCATCCTGCCAAAGAGAAAGAGACTTTCGGGCAGCAGACCAGGCAAGGTTGGGGTTGTGAAAGGACTTTATTTGAGGCAATCCGGGCTTACTCGCAATCCATGTTCGCAATTCCAGACAAGTAGGAATTGTTGGAATCTGCGATAACACAGTTGTTGAAAGACTGTTCAAAAAGAAAGAAAGGATAATAATCCGAATCCTCCATCCGTTTTTTACATTTGCCACAATTAGCCATTCGGGAATGTCCCAAAATACATACAAGCCGAAAAATACCATCCGAGAAAATCCGGAGGAAAGCCCCCGAGAAAAACGGAAGGTCAGCCTGCCTGCACCTGGAAAAAAATTCATGCTGGTCTGCGGAATGCTGTCCATAGCGTTTGCCATATTTTTATTCATCGCACTGATTTCGCATCTATTCACTGGTACGGAAGACCAAAGTCTGATGGGTGCCGACTCCGGAACCTTACGAGAGAATGGCAAAGAAACAGAAAACTGGGCTGGATATGTAGGGGCATTGACATCCCACCTTCTCATTACCCGTGGACTTGGGATTTCCATGCTCCTGGTTCCTTTATGGCTGTTGAATATGGGTTACCGGCTGGTTTTCGGAAAGTCTGTTTTCCTGATTCCCAGCTTTAATGCCAAAATCATTTCCCTGGTACTCCTGGGCGCTATTTTTTTCGGGAACCTTGTACTCAGCAGCGGACTTTCAGGATTTGACATTTTTTCTGGAGCCGTTGGATTTGAACTGGCCCGATTCCTCAACGAAATGCTTGGATGGGGCAGCTGGATTCTGATTCTTGCCGCCACCTTTTTAATTGCCGTATATGTATTCAAACTAAATCCTGAACAAGTCGCCAACGCAATTGATGGTGGAAAGAAAAAACGGGAGCCAAAAGGTGAAATGGCAACTGCAGGAGGAATGGAATCCATCAATTCTGAAGGAGTTTCCGATAATATTAGCAGCGTGCAGGTCTCGGAAAAAGGAGAAACAAACACAATTTCTTCAACTCTTACAGAATCGCCTGGAGATTCGAAAGAGTTCAAAGTACACGAAACAAAAGACCCTGAGATCATCTTAATTAGTTCGAACGAGGGTTTAAAAATTGAGGTTGGAGCATCTTCTGGTGACAAAGAAATCACCGATACCAGTATGCTGAATGAAAACCTGAGCGCCGAAGATCTTCAGGAAAAATTTGGTCTATTCGATCCAACACTGGAACTCTCCGGTTACAAATTTCCTCCACTGGATATCCTTCAGCATTATGGGGCACAGGACCTCGAAATCAATACCGATGAAATCGAGTACAACAAGGATAAAATTATTGAGACCCTTCGCCATTATAACATCACCATTGCGAGCATAAAAGCAACCGTTGGGCCAACGGTAACATTGTTTGAAATTGTGCCGGATGCCGGAATACGAATTTCCAAAATCAAAAGCTTAGAGGATGACATTGCGATGAGTCTGGAAGCCCTTGGCATCCGGATTATCGCACCAATTCCGGGAAAGGGTACAATTGGGATAGAGGTGCCAACCAAAAACCGGGTAATGGTTTCAACGCGTTCGGTAATGGCAACCGAAAAATTTGTAAAATCCGACTATGACCTGCCAATCGTACTTGGGAAAACCATTTCAAATGAAGTATTCATAGCGGATTTGGCCAAGATGCCGCACTTACTTGTGGCGGGCGCAACCGGTCAGGGTAAATCTGTTGGTATCAATGTACTGCTGACTTCCCTGCTTTACAAAAAACACCCGAGCCAGTTGAAACTGGTGCTTGTCGATCCCAAAAAGGTAGAGATGTCACTTTACTCAAAACTGGAGAGACATTTTCTGGCGGCATTACCGGATGCAGATGAGTGCATTATAACCGATACAAAGAAGGTTGTGAATACCCTGAACAGCCTTTGTATTGAGATGGATACCCGGTATTCTCTGCTCAAAGATGCTGGATGCCGAAACATCAAAGAGTATAACCAGAAGTTTAAGGAGAGGCGCTTAAACCCGGAAAACGGGCATAGATTCCTTCCCTTTATTGTGCTGGTGATTGACGAATTGGCCGACCTTATGATGACAGCTGGAAAGGAAGTTGAAACTCCGATTGCGCGTCTGGCGCAGCTGGCCAGGGCGATTGGAATTCACTTAATTGTAGCAACTCAGAGACCTTCCGTTAATGTTATTACAGGTGTAATCAAAGCGAACTTCCCTGCAAGGCTTTCCTTCAGGGTATCCTCCAAAATTGATTCCCGAACAATTCTTGATCAGGGGGGTGCAGACCAACTTGTTCCCGGGGGAGATATGCTCTTGTCGATGGGTAGTGATGTGATACGAATTCAGTGTCCATTCATTTCGACAGCAGAAGTTGAAAATATTTGCGATTACATAGGAAATCAAAGAGGCTATGAAATGGCCTATTTGCTGCCGGAGGCACAAGGCGATGAAACAGGCACATCTTCAGACTTTGACCCAAGTCAGCTCGATCCTTTGCTGGAAGAAGCGGCAAGGCTGATTGTAGCCCACCAGCAAGGCAGTACATCTTTGGTCCAAAGGAAAATGAAACTTGGCTACAACCGAGCTGGCAGATTGATCGACCAAATGGAATCCCTGGGAATTGTTGGTCCCTTTGAAGGAAGCAAAGCAAGGCAGGTTTTGGTGGATGAATACCAATTGGAGACCTTGCTCAAAAGCCTCGAAAAATAATGATGGGACTTGGAGCATCCAGAATCGTGGCCATCGCCTTGGTTGGCTTTAGTCTCATTGCCCCGCACATAAAAGCCCAAAGCAGGCAAGATCCAATGGCTACAAAAATCCTTCTTGAGGTTGGGACGCGGTATAAAAAATTGCCTGGTTTTTCTGCTGAGTTTACAAGAGAATCTCAAGATATAAAAGGCGATGTTCAATCCAGTACAAGCGGCAACATTCTAGTAAGCGGAAGTAAATACCGCTTAAAGACAGGAACCACTACCCTTTTTTGTGATGGAAAAACCGTTTGGACAGCCGACAAAAAGATAAAGGAAGTCAGCATCGCGGAATATGACCCAGAACCTGATGACATCACACCGGAACGGGTTTATACTTTTTACAAAAAGGGTTATAAGTATATTTTTATTGGTGAAGTAAAAGCTGGGAATTCCGTTTGGCAAACCATAGACCTTGAACCTGAAAATCTTAACAAAGAAATTAGCAAGATTCGCTTGTTTGTTGACCGAAAAACAAAGGAAATCCGAAAGTGGATTGTGTTTGAGCGAGGAAGCAACGAAAGAGAAGAATTTGAAATTCGAAAATTCACAGTTTTAGGCAAATCACCTGAGAAGGAACTTAGATTTGACAAGGCAGCATTTTCTGGATACAAAATTGTAGATCTGAGGTAATTTTTTTTGCTTGTTATGGCCAATAACACAAAACGCAGGATGATAAAAAAGGCAAATGCCTGATTTTTTACGGCTTGGCTATTTATGTTTGCAGAAATTGTAGACGGAGTTTTTATATTTGAAATCGAAACATTTTCATTTTCAATATTAGTTCCACTTTAAACTCTAGAAAGTTATGACAAATGATCAGAAAGTAATCGTAGGTTTCCTTGTTGGCGCTGCTGCAGGAGCCCTTGCCGGTATCTTACTTGCACCAGATTCTGGCGACCAAACCCGTAAGAAAATTGTGTCTAAAGCCAATGACCTTAAAGATGATCTGGGCAGCCAGCTTAGTTCAACTTTCGGGCGACTTTCAGAGCAAGTAAATCAAACTTTAGGCCGGAATTTTGATTCTAACGGAGACTCCGTTGCAAGAAAAATGGCAAATGAAACCGTTGATGCCTGATTGATATTCTGGTTGTTCATTATAAGAAGCCTCCTCCCGGAGGTTTTTTTTTAACCTTTTACCAAATCTTGGGTTTAGTACTAAAATCAATACAACAATGAAATTATTACTTAGCGGCATACTTGGTGCCATGTTGATGGCAGCATCGCCAAGCGAGCAACCAAAATCGGTACACGACTTCACCATGAAATCAATCAGTGGAAAAGAAATTTCACTTTCCAGCTACAAGGGAAAAAAGTTGCTGATCGTGAATGTGGCAAGCCGTTGTGGCTTTACAAAGCAATACAAGGACCTTGAAGCGCTTTCAAAGAAATACAGCGACAAGGTGGTTGTGCTTGGTTTTCCTGCCAACAATTTTGGAGGACAAGAGCCAGGAACTGACAGCGAAATCAAGGAATTCTGCGAAAAAACATTTTCGGTTTCTTTCCCGATGTTTTCAAAAATTTCAGTAAAAGGCAAAGACCGCCATCCATTGTATGAGTTTCTTGCCAACAAGGAAAGGAACGGAGGTGTTTCAGACTCCCCGGGATGGAATTTTGGCAAATACCTGGTGGATGAAAACGGCAAAGTTCTAAAGTACTTCTCTCCAATGGTTAATCCCATGGATAAAGATTTAACTGAAATGCTTTAAGCTTTTACAAAAAGGATCAAATAAAAGAAGCCGAGGCAATTCACCCCGGCTTCTTTTATGACCTGAAATCAAATGGAATTAGTTTCCAGACTTGATCCAGCGAAGCACTTTTCCTGTTTCAGGGAAACGGAAAAGATAAATACCATTGGAAATAGATGTAATATCTAGTTTTTGACAGGCAAGCACAGATGCAAATTCCTTTACGATTCTGCCTTGCAAATCACTTAGCTGAACTACAAATTCACCAGCATGAGAACTTTCTACAGAAACAAAATCTGTTCCCGGGTTTGGAACAACCTGAATATCTTTGTTCGAATTAGAAGAAGAATTCACTGCTGTAACCGCTGCAACATCTGAAGCACGGCGAGGGATTAACTGATAGCCAGTGCTAGGAAACGGAGCAGTTGGCGTAGGATTTCCGGCAACAAACTGGCCAACCATTCCAATAATATCCACAGTTTCAGTTGGGGCAGGCTGGGAAAACAATTCACAATCATTGTCAATTCTAATAGCGATTGTATCAACTCCGGTAAAGGCTTTAACCGTAAATCCACTACCTGCACTTGTTGTCCAAGTAGCTGGATTCACCTGAAGACCATTGATTCGAACCAAATCAGACTCCATAACCTCGCTAAGATTGTTTACAACAACCGGAGTTTTAATTGGGCGCCCAGTTGCAATCACAACCATAGAATCAGGATTGATCTGAGTTAGGCCACGGAAACATTCAATTTTTCCCATTACTCGAACCGAATCGCCCTCATTTAGGCTGGTTATGCCCGAAATCGGTGCATTTTTGAAAATGCCAATTCCGCCACTTGCATCACGAATAAACATTTGATAGCCGCCTGTTGTAGCTGATAACCTCTGGTTATGTCCGTAAATTGTTCCAAATACTCTAAATGTTTTCCCAACAGAGTCCGCTTGATTGCCAGAATCAGCACCACGGATTTGCGCAATGGTGCGAATTGCAGGGCCACTTGGCGGGGTTATAACATCATTATCGTTGATGGTGAAAGTAAACAGCGAATCAGCTCCAATGTCGAATGCTGTATCAGATGCAAGTCCACGCTTTCTTAAAACAAGCACAAGAGTCTCGGTAGATTCCTGAACAACATCATCCAGAAATCCTACCGGAAAATTCAAGCTGAGTGGAAGCCCTGGTCCCATGGCGACACCAATTGTATCAAAAGCAGTAAAATCAGATCCAGCACTGGCAGTTCCTCCCTTCACATAAATGGCAGGACGAATTGCTACCGATGGTAACTGAAAAATGAGCACAGAAGTATTCTGATTGCCAGCACTTTCGGTAAAACT
>CANETC010000045.1 GCA_947441055.1 Cytophagaceae bacterium
CTCCTTAGTTCTCTAAGCACTCCTGTTCTTTCAAACTTCTTCTTGAAACGCTTGAGAGCCTTGTCGATTGATTCGTTTTCCTTAATTGTAATTACGAGCATGTCTTTATCAAATGGGATGCAAAAGTATGATGCTTAATTTAGTGATGCAAGGAGAATATTATTTTTTTTCTGCCTTGGCTGGCTTCACATTCAAGACCTCCACTTCAAACACCAAAGTAGCATTGGGTCCAATTGGAGAACCGGGCGCACCACGCTCACCGTAAGCAAGTTTGCTCGGAATAACCAAGGTCGCTTTGGTTCCAACCGGAAGAAGCTGCAAGCCTTCATCCCAACCTGGAATCACCATTCCCATACCTACAGGAAATGAAAATGGCTGATTGCGTTGTCTGGAACTGTCAAATTCTTTGCCATTTTCAAGCAGAGTTCCCACATAGTGTACTTCAATGGTATCACCAGGCATCGCTTTTACCCCTGTTCCTTGCTGCGTTACGACATAATGCAAGCCACTGGCTGTTTTTTGAAGATTAAGCGACTTTTTCTTTCCGTATTCGCCAATGGCCTTCATCTGATCTTTTTCTGCATTGGCAGAATCTGTGATCTTCAACATCTTCACGGTGTACTTCACCTTAGAACCTACCGGAAAATAGGGAGGCCTGGAAGATGCTGGCTGACCTTTCATGAGCGAATCGCTGGAAACCAAAAATACAGCTGAATCACCTTCAGACATCATCATCAATCCATCTTCAAGACCACCTTTCATTACAGAGGCTGCCAATTTTGTTGTGAGAGGATTTCCAGACTTGTACGTTGAATTCAAAACTGAATCCTTTTCAGTTGAAATGACAAAATGAAGCGTAATAAAGTCCCCAACCTTGGCAAGTGGACCATCTTCATCTTGTAAAATTTCATATTGAAGACCGAATTCGGTGGTCTTTTTTCCTCCCCCCATTTTGTCGCAGGAGAAAAGGATGAGGGAGGCGAGGGCGGGCGCTAAAAAGGCCCTGAATTTGTTTTTCATTTTATCAGGATAAGGTATTGTTTTCGTAATTTAAATAAGCAGAAACGAGTTCATTTCTGTTTTCGTTGATGGCATTCAAGACCTGAGCAAGCGTTTCATCAAGAGAAACCTCTGATTTTCCACCCGCTGCATTTTTATGTCCGCCACCGCTGAAATACTTCCTTGCAAAGGCATTCACATCAAAATCTCCTACAGAGCGAAACGACATTTTTACCATGTCTTTTCGGTCGATTATGACAATGCCCATCACAATTCCACGGATAGAAAGGGCATAGTTCACAATGCCTTCTGTATCGCCAGTGTCCACATTGTATTCCCGGATTTCATCTCTGGTGATGGCGATGTAGGCTGTATGCAATTCAGGAATTACCTGAAGCTTGTCTTTTAAAACAAAGCCCAGAAACCGAAGTCTGTTCAGATGATTGTTGTCGTAAACCAACTTATGAATCCTGGATGGATTCACACCGGTTCGAAGCAAATCTGCCACAATCAAATGAACGGTTCTGTTTGTACTCGGATGCCGAAAAGATCCAGTATCGGTTACCAATCCAGCATAGAGGCACTCGGCAATGGGCACATCAATCATCGAATGATCGCCCAAGAGCGTGATAAAATCAAAGATTAATTCAGCTGTGGCTGCGGCCTTGGTGTCCCAAAGTTTATAATTAGCAAAATCATCTGGTTGAAGATGATGGTCGATCATAATCCGGGTGGCTGAACTTTCTTTGATCCAGTCGCCCAAATCATTTATTCGTCCAAGACTATTGAAATCAAGGCAAAAAATCAGGTCAGCTTCAAGAAAAATAGCTTTCAGATGCTCGGATGGCTTGTTCGGATCAAATGCCTTCACCGTCTTTTCACCCGACATCCAGTTCAGAAAATTCGGATAATCAGATGGCGTAACAACCTCAACATTGTGTCCTTTTTTTCGAAGATAAATGGCCAGAGCAAGGGAAGATCCTAGTGCATCTGCATCGGGCTTGTGGTGTGTAGTAATGGCAATTTTTCTTGGCTTGGCAAGAATTTCCATAATCGCATTGAGGTCTTCTGCTGAAAGCAAATGATGAGGAAGAAATTCCTGCAGACCGGTTACTTCGGGGCTAACTTGCAAGTGGTTCATGGTTTTCTGTACCGTAAGGCACTTCGTAAACCTGGCCTTCGATGGCCAGAACTGTATTTGAAAAATTGGTTGATGCTTCTTCTAAAACCTGAGACACATCCTGATAACGAGAGGAAAAATGTCCAAGAATGAGTTTTTTCACATGATGCTTTTGGGCAAACATGGCAGCCTCTGAAGCGGTTGAATGAAAAGTAGCTTCTGCCCTAGCCTGCATTTCGTTGGTGAAAGTGGCCTCGTGGTAAAGGAGATTACAGTTTTCCACGACTTTACATTGCTTTGAAAGTACTCGGGTATCTGCTGCGTAAATGTATTTTCGGGGCACCAATGGTGGAGTGGCCAATTCTGAATTGACCCAGAGTTTTCCGTTTGAATCCACCACATCCAATCCATCTTTTAGTTGCAGCATTTGCTCCCGACTGAGTGTTTCCGGAAGTTTTTCCCGGATAATTTTATGGCGTCGTTCCTTCTCAGCGAACACAAATCCAAAACATGGAATCCTGTGGTTCATTTCCATGCTTGTCACCTGAATGTCCTCATTCTCAAACAACAACTGCCCATCTTCCACGATACGTTGAAAGTGAATCTGGTAATTCAACACACTGTCGGAATGCTTGAGCTGAAGGCTGATGATTTCATCCAAACCGGAAGGGCCGGAAATATATAAATCATCGGTCCTTCCCTGAAGATGAAAAGTAAAAATGAGACCCATGAGACCAAGGTAGTGGTCGCCATGCAAGTGACTGATAAATATGTGGTTGATGCGGTTATAGCGAACCTGGTGTCGAAGCATTCTTAATTGTGTTGCTTCTCCGCAATCCACCAGAAAAAGGTTTTGATTGCTGTTCACCACCTGTGAAGTATGGTGTCGCCCGAAAGCGAACGATGCTGAATTACAGCCCAGTATTTTGACTTCGAAAATCAAATTCAGTCCTCCTGAGAATCAGCGCGAAGCTGCTTTTCAATTTCATTGAACAAGACAAGATCCACTGCTTCTTCAAGGGTTGGTACAATGCTAAGCACGGTATCCAACTGGGAGATGTGAATTAGTTTTGCGACATGGTCACTAAGTCCACACAGAACGAAAGAACCTTCTTTTTCCGTCGCCAGCCTGTTTCCAATCAGAATCGAGCTTAATCCGCTGGAATCACAATACCGGACCTGGCTCATGTCGAAAATCACATTCTTCTCCCCATCCTGAAAATTTGTAACGAAGATGGCCTTCACTTCCGCCGAAATGGTGGCGTCCAGCTTTTCGTTGGCCAGTTTTACAATGGTGTACTGGTCTTTCCGGATTGATTCTGCCTGCATCATCTTTGATTACTTATGCTCAATTTACAAGGCCAAATATATTTTTTTCTATCCGGCCCGCAACACTACTTATTAAAATTAGCCTAAGCAAAATCAATCTAAATCATTAACATATAACAATTTAAAGCTTTAAAATTTCTTTAATGAAAACCAATATTCCAATCAAGAAAAATCAAATCCCTGCATTTTTCGCCATCTCTGGGCATTCCTCAGCAAAGCGCAAGGTTCTCTTGCTGAAGCTACGATTCATTGAAATACGCTTTTTTAGGTAATTGGATGGAAACAAAAAGTGAAATTCAAAGGCAGCGGCAGGCTTTATTGAAGTCTGTTTTTCAGGAGATTTGGGCCGGATTTTAAGATTGAACCCACTCCCATAACAGGCCCAAATCTGGAGCCAGATGGCTAAACCGAGTAAGCCAATTTTTGCGCATTTCAACCAAATTTCATTCCTCATCTACAGCCCTGCTTGAATCTGGAAATGTTTCGTTTTCTGGCATTGGACAATTTATGCAGCGCAGCTTATTTCCTCTAACTGTCCACAACTTGCTGGAGATATCCATTTCATCAAATCCTTCGGGAAGATCATTTTCGAGCATATCCAGAATTTGAGAATCAAGGACAAACTGCTTTCCTTCCGGCAGAAACAAAGTCATTTCAAGTCGCTGAGCCCGGTAAGGCGCATCCTTTTCCACTTTCAAAAAAGTGTCAAAAATCAAACTTGAATCCACTTGAACCACAGAAAAGGATGCCGATTTTGCATTGGTCCGCGCCTCAGAAAGCTTGCCACCCTGCGCCCCGAATTTCTGAACCAAAAGGGCTTTATCGCCATTGTAAGACTTGATTTTCAGACCGAGAGGAAAATATTGCGTTTCTGTTGGCTCATCATCGGTTTGGTTGGCAAGAATTGAAAGCTGACTGTATTGGGCGGGAAATTCCATACGCTTTTCAACATATCCATCTTTTGAAAAAGAAGCGATTTTAGGAGCAAGCAAAAAACCGGTTCCAAAAGCTGAAACCAAAAACAAACCCACAAGACTAATGGCTACAACGGGCCCAACCACAAAGCGTTTGATGGCCAGACTAAGTCCGGCTAAGACAATAAAAATTACCGGAATCAAGGCTGCAAAACCACCAAATCCAATCAACCATGGGGAAAGTTCGGACGAAATTCTATCAACAGGCAAATCACCCATTTGAATGTGGTATTGAGAAGCGCTTATTAAACCAAGAAGACTGAGAACCAGCACAACAATGGCAAAACCAAACGAACCACCAATTACCAAAAGAATTAAAGCAGTAAAAATCCGTATGGCATCCACCACAAACATCAACAAGGGGCCAATCCCGGTTAAGACCCTGGAAATTAACCGAAACGGAAAGAGCAAGACTTTTGTCAGGGTATTTTCAGGCGCTTTGGGATCTGGAGAAATCCGCTTTTTAATCTGTTCTTCGATGCTGTTCAAATTTACCTGATTTCCCTCCATCCGGATTTCATCCGAAATGGAATTTGCTTCCGGGGTAATCAGCCATAGAATGATATAGAGTAAAATTCCACTTCCACCCAGAAAGAAGCCGAGAACAAACAAAACCCGGATGAGTGTCGGATCTATATTGAAATAAGTACCAATGCCACCGCAAACCCCTGCAAGAACTTTTTCCCTGCGGCTTCGAAAAAACTGGCGGAATTTTCCTGGATTGTCCAAACCTTTGGCCGCTGGCAATGCAATCCAAAGGACCAGATAAAGAAGAATCATAGGCCCAACCAGATGGGGAATAAACGGAAGGAAGCCGAATGTAATTCCCAGAAATCCGAGACGAACCCAGAGCGGATTTAATTCAAAATAAGCCGCAATGCCAGAGCAAACTCCACCAAAAACTTTATGATCATCATCCCGGCTTAGACGGCGGGCCTGACTTGTTGTTTCCTGCTGTTGAAAATCTCCTCCAGAGCTTTGACTCTGATTTGCAGAATCTGTTTGCGAAAATTGATCTTCCTCGCCCGCCTCGCCGCGGATGGCATCAATCGTTCCCACCTGGTTCATGACCGATTGAACATCCCTGATTTCAATGGCCTGTCGGGAAGAACCAAGCATTTTACTGAAAAGCTCTGCAATGCGAGATTCAATATCGGACTGAATTTCAGGCCCGCCTTCGATACCCGAAAAGTGATTGCGAACCGAATCCAGATATTGCTTCAATACCTGAAAAGCATCTTCTTCAATGTGGAAGACCATGCCGCCAATGTTGGCTGTTAATGTCTTTTTCATAAGCGCAGGATTAATTGGTTTTAGGAGAATTTCGGAGAATGCGCGTTTTGGCCATGATGCTGCTCACGGAGCTTGTCATTTCCTGCCAGGTCGTTTCCATCCCTTCCAGAAATTGTCTTCCTGTTTCTGTGAGCATATAGTATTTACGGGGCGGACCGGAACTCGATTCTACCCATTTATAATCCAGATAACCGGCATTTTTAAGCCGGCTGAGCAAGGGATAAAGGGTCCCTTCGACCACCATCATCTGGGCTTCAGTCAGTTCGGTCAGCATATCAGAAGTATAAACCTCCCCTCTTGAAATAATATCAAGAATGCAAAGCTCGATTACTCCCTTCCGAAGCTGAACCTGAATATTGTCGGTGCTAATGGACATGGTTGATTTTTTTACAAATGTAACAACAAGTACTTGGCATAACAAAGTACCTTATTAAAAATAGTTCTAATTATCGCAAGTTAGCGACAGTTTAATAATAGAATATTTGATTATCAATATCTTACGACTTGATATTTTTTATTTGAAAAAATGCTGAAATCAAAGAGGCGATAAATTTGGCTTTTGAAAGTCCGGGAGTACCTTTGCATCCCGTAACCAAAGATTCATGAACAACACCAGATACATCTTCGTTACGGGCGGGGTGACATCTTCCCTTGGAAAGGGAATAATTGGAGCCTCCTTGGCGAGACTGCTTCAATCGAGGGGATTTTCTGTAACGATTCAAAAGTTTGATCCTTATCTAAACATAGATCCAGGAACTCTAAATCCTTTTGAGCACGGCGAGTGCTATGTAACCGAAGACGGAGCAGAGACTGATCTTGATTTAGGTCATTATGAGCGCTTTCTCAATACTGCAACTTCCCAAGCCAACAACATAACAACCGGCAGGATTTACAACAATGTAATTACCCGCGAACGCAAAGGAGAATACCTTGGCAAAACGGTTCAAGTAATTCCGCACATTACAGATGAAATTAAACGCAACTTTTACCTCCTTGGTGAAACCGGCAAATACGACATTGTAATTACTGAAATCGGCGGTTGTGTGGGCGACATCGAGTCCCTCCCTTTTATTGAAGCACTTCGACAGGTTCGCTGGGAACTTCCTCCTCACGAGGTACTTGTGATTCACCTCACCCTTGTCCCCTACCTCAGCTCCTCTGGCGAACTAAAAACAAAACCTACCCAGCACTCGGTAAAAATGTTGCTTGAAGCTGGGGTTCAACCAGATATTCTGGTTTGCCGCACAGAGCACAAACTACCGCAAGAAATTCGCCGCAAAGTTGCCTTGTTCTGTAATGTGCATTTCAACTCTGTAATTGAGGCAATCGATGCTGAAAGCATTTACGATGTGCCTTTGCTGATGGCAAAAGAAAAGCTGGATGAAAGGGTTTTGGCGAAATTGAAACTCACATCCAAGCAAAAAGCGGACCTGACAGACTGGAAAAAATTCTTAGGCAAGCTTAAAAATCCTTCTGATGATGTTACGCTGGCCTTGGTTGGTAAATATGTAGAACTGAAGGATAGTTATAAATCCATTGCAGAAGCTTTTATACATGCGGGCGCAAGCATCGAAATTCGGGTAAAAATAAAATGGATTAGGGCGGAAGAACTTCTGGACAATAACCTATTGGAAGAACACCTGAGCGGCGTTGATGGAATTCTGGTGGCGCCTGGTTTTGGAGAAAGGGGCATTGAAGGTAAAATCAATGCGGTACGACATGCCCGTGAAAACAAGATCCCATTTTTTGGCATTTGCCTTGGAATGCAATGCGCTGTGGTAGAATTTGCCCGCAATGTGCTTTCTCTTAAGGAAGCTTCATCTGCGGAAATGAACCCATCCACCCAGCATCCTGTGATTGCCCTGATGGAAGACCAGAAAATGGTTACAGACAAAGGCGGCACCATGCGACTTGGTGCCTGGCCATGTGCCTTGAAAAAAGGCAGCAAAGCGGCTCAAGCGTATGCAAGCTTGAAAATCTCAGAAAGACACAGGCATCGTTACGAGTTCAACAACAAATACCTTTCTGCTTTCGAGGATGCAGGCATGAAAGCCACTGGTACAAATCCCGCATCAGGATTGGTAGAAATTATGGAAATCAAAAATCACCCTTGGTTTGTGGGTGTTCAATTTCATCCTGAACTAAAAAGTACCGTACTGAACCCACACCCACTTTTTGTGGATTTTGTTCGCGCTATGCTCGAAACCGGTGCTGGAAAACAAATGACTTTAATGCCTAAAAGTGAAAAAACTACTCCGATAAAATGAGAATTGTAGGCTTTAGAAACTTTTTAATTATTGGGTTAACGGCCCTAAGCAATTTGCTGTTTGCCCAACAGGATGGAAGCAAAAAGCCGCTTTCAAATGCAGAAATTCTATTTTCTGAAAAACAATTTGAATTTGGCGACCTAAATCAGGGAGAAAAATTTTCACACAAATTCAAGTTTCGGAATAATGGAACCGAACCACTCATGATTCTGAATGTGCAGACAACCTGCGGATGCACAGCCCCAGAATGGCCGAAAAAACCAATTGCTCCGGGCGACAGCAGTGCCATCCTTGTTACTTTTAATTCAGCCAAGAAAATTGGACGAATCAACAAGGTAATCACGGTTTACACGAACGGACAAAAACCAGAAGAAAAACTAAAAATCACCGGCAATGTATTGCTGCCGGCAGGCGCGGCCCCAGAATCGGAAGCAAAGCCAAAACAAGATTAGAATCCAATGCGCATATTGCTTGATACAAACATCCTGCTAAACGACTTTTTCCACCGGCACCCAGATTTTGGCTTTCAAAGGATTTCAGACCCAGGTCAGCGAGCTGAAATAGAAAACTATCGTACGAAAGTGCATGAATGTCTGGACAGATTAAGTGTAGAAGAACCCGCAGAAGTTTGGACAAGCACGCCAATTCTCGCAAGGTTTGGGGCATTGCTTGGGGATTTGCTGGTTCCTGCAGATTTGGTCCTCGAAGAACTACGCTACTGGCACTCCAACCTGAAATTGGTAGAAGTGCAGGCCCGCCATCTGGAAGAATGCCTTTTGGAAATGGAAAATGCAGAACCAAAAATGGACTTTGACGACTACCTCCTTCGCCGACTCGCAAACGAACATAAACTTGATTTGATTTTAAGTTCAGTTCCGAAATCCAGGGAGTTTTTCTGGCCTGTATTATTCTTTAAGCCAGAAAACATCGGTCAAGTAAATTTCGGATAATTGCTTCATATGGAAGCGATTGGATATCGCACCTTATTTAATATCCTTTACTGATTTGGTATAGAAAAACATTAAAAAAAAAGGCCGCCCGATTTCTCAGGCGACCATTTTGTTTTCGGTTTAAAACCAGATTACTGATTCCACCAAACTGGCTTGAGAGCAGGAATAGCTCCTTCATCCGGAATGTTGGCAGAATTAAGTGTGCGCTCCTTCTGCGTATATGGATAGCGTACAGGAAATTTATCTCCCAATGGATTGCCTTGAGCAGGCTGAATTTTGGGGAATCCAGTTCTGCGCCAGTCGTTCCAAGGCTCAGATTGCATAAACAAGGCAGCCCATTTCTGGGTGATTACCTTCTCCAGATTCAAAGAATCAGTTGCTGAAATATTCGCAATCCTATCCACAATAAATGCGTTAGAAGTGCCCGTGGCCATAATGAGAGATTGCTGAATTCCATCCTTATAATCATCAGCCGCAGAGTTGTCGTTTTTGTAAAGTTTTGCCTCTGCAAGCATAAATTTCAATTCGGCACGCGTCATAAGGTAGACAGGAGAATTTGGCGAGGCAGTAAATCCACCTACAAAATTAATTCCAAAATTTCCATCTCCAGGAAACGAGCCTAAAGGATTGAATGAATACTTAATCACCAGTGGATCCGTTGAAACGGTATCATTGGTAAAAATCGCATCATCACTCGAAAAATCAGAGTAGGCAAACAACCTTGGATCTACAATACTTTGGTCCAAAGTATCAGCCGTTGACTGGAAATAATCCATCATTCTAGACGCCATTCCGATATCCCCGCGCTGGTCATTAAACTGCGACATCGGACTTTGAGATGTAACTGAAGTTCCGCTGAACGGAACAAAAGCATCAGAAAATCCTGAGCTCAAAGCCAGATTTGCAAACTCAATTACCTTATCGTAATTGTCTGCCGAGCGCTTGGTTAAATGGAGATAATGCCTCGCTTTCAAACCATTTGCCAAAGCAATCCACTTTGAAAGATTACCCTGATAAATCACATCATCGGCGCCAGGTGCAAAATTGCTTTCTGCAACTTCGCAGTTTGCGATACCTCTGTCAAGCAATGACTGGATTGTATCATAAAGCGCTTGCTGCTTGTCGTATTTTGGACGAAGGCCAGATCCATCCGAGTTGCCTTTGAAGGCCTCAGAATATGGCACATCACCCCACATGTCGGTGGTAATTCCAAGGCTGTAAGCCATCATAATCTGGGCAACACCTTTGTAATGCGGCGACTTCTGTGCATTGGCCTTTCCAATAACCACTTCCAGATTTTTCATTGACTTGTACATATTGTCCCATGGATCATCAGTGTCTTGTTGACCAATATTGCCTTTGCCAACACTGAGAGATTGGCGGTCAACACCTGAGATTTGCTGGGTAAACATGCCGTTGTAACGGGCTATGTTTCCACCAACTGTATAACCAACCCCTACCTGGGCAACAGGAAGGATGGCCGACATTGGTGCATCACTTGGATTAATGGGATCTGTGTTCACATCATCCTTGAAATTACAGGACTGCATGGCAGCAACAATTACGGCTGCTGTCCAAATTTTATTAAAATGCTTTTTCATGTCTAGATTCTTAGAAAGTGATTCTCAGGCTGGCGCCGTAACTTTTGGTGTTTGGCATGTTGAAATAGTCAAGACCAAAGCCGCTATTTCCGCCGCCTGTCAGGTTTGTCTCAGGATCGATGCCTGAATACTTCGTCCAAAGGACAGGGTTTCTGGCATATACAGAAACATTAAGTCCTGCGAAATGAAGTTTCTCTGTGATGGTTTTTGGCACATTCACTGAAAGAGTAATTTCACGAATCCGCACCCAGGTTGCATCCTCCACAAAGTCTTCCGACTGGTTTCCAAATCCACCGCCATTTCCTCTCCACCAATCTTGGTTTAGTGGAACCTTGTCCGTGTTTTTAATGTTGGTTACATCGCCAGCTTCATCGGCAAGAACCCCGTCGAAAATTGTTGAATCATTTCTTGACTCAGTGATTTTGGCTCTACCAAAAAATGCGAGTGCACCTTTTGTGCCATTCCAGATTTTACCACCAACCCGGGAATCAAGAAGGACCGAAAGCGACACAAACTTGTAAGTGAATGTGTTGCGGAATCCAAGAAGGAAATCAGGATTTGGATCGGAAATCACAGCCTGTTGTGCTGCAATAAGTGGATAACCATCGGAACCAATCACCTTGTTTCCATTACCATCACGCTGCCAAACACCGCCATAAAAAACGCCATAAGGCTGACCAGGAATTACATAAGAACCTGATCCGGTAAATCCAGCCAAGAAAATCTGATCAATACCTGGGGCAAGCGTTTCTACATTTGAACGGTTGCGGGTATAGTTGACGGTTGCATCCCAGCTAAAATCCTTGGTTTCAATCGGGCGGGCATTCACAACCAATTCAATTCCTTTGTTGCTGTTCTTTCCGGAGTTGGTATAAGCAAACTGGAATCCAGATGACGACGGAACTGGCGCAAGAATAATTTGATTTGTGTTGCTGATGCTGTAATAGGTAGCATCGATTGTAAGTCTGTTTTTCAAGAACTTAAACTCTCCACCAATTTCAATTGTATTGTTCATCTCAGGTTTGATGTTCAAGTTACCAAGAACCGGAGATGAAGATCCTGAGGATGTTCCGATTCCAAAACCTGGGACGCCATAACTTGGGAAAAGGATGCCACTAGTATATCCGTCACCAACGGTTGGAGGTCCGTAAACTGTTTTTAAAGCCTGGGCAGGTGCATCGCGACCTACTTGAGCCGCAGAAAAACGAATCTTACCAAAATTGAACCACTCATTCTCTGAAAGTCCAAGATCCTCCGTAAACACATAACTCAGGTTTGCACCAGGATAGAAGAAGGAATTCTTGCCTTTTGGAAGTGTGGAACTCCAGTCATTACGGCCAGTAATGTTGAGGAAATAACGGTTCTTGTATGAAACTGTAACATCACCATAAATACCAAAGCGTTGAAGCTTGTTCATTCCAGTATAGGAGATAAGGGAATTGGTATTGGCCAATGAATAGAAATTGCGGGTAATCATACCATCGCCCTGGCTATACAATTTCTCAGCTGAGGAAGAAAAACCATTATGCCCAACAATGGCAGTGATGTTCAAGTCTTCAGTGATGTTTTTATTCGCTGTCAAAATGAAGTCTGAATTCAAATCACGGCGGAAGTTTTTGTCTTCAAAAACACGCCCAGCATCATAAGCAGACGAACCAATATCAAATCCACCGCTTCTGTTGTCTGTGTACATATCCACACCCATGCGGTAAGTTGCCCTTAACCAGTCTTTGATGAAATAATTAAGTTCACCGAAGGAGATCAGACGGTTTACGCGATCGCGGAATGGATTCCGATTAATGGTGAAGTACGGATTGTCGTAAATTCCATAACCACGATAAGTCCTTTGAAGCTGAAGATCTGGGAAGAAATACGAACGCTCGTCATTCACAGGATCGCTAAGTCCATTGGTGTTGTCGAATGACGCCGGAGTACGAAGCATGCCCAACATCAATCCCGACAGATTAGAACCTTGTTGAATGCGTCTTCCACCTGAATTGGTGTAATTAACAGACGCTGTGAAACTAAGCTTTTCAGAAATCTGAGTTTCAGCAGTAAGCCTCACACTGTTTCTTGTAAAATCACTCAGCGGAATGATACCGCTCTGCTGCATACGGCTATAAGAAGCATAGTATTTTGTGGTTCCATTTCCTCCGGAAAGGGTAAGGCTATTGTTGTAGCTATGACCATTCTGGAAAAAATTAGCAGCATTGTCAATTGGATTAACGGCATTGGATGTTGCATCAGGATCGTTTTTTCCAACGATGTCTCTTAACTGAGAATCCCATGGACTACCATCGCCTGGCTTGGTAAAACGAAGTGTGTCGATTAGCGCACCCCATGAACCTGAGAAAGCAGAGGAAGGATCCAAATATTTACCCCTGTTGCCCTGAGACCACTTATTGGTTACATCAGGCAACTTATTCACTTGGTCAACCTGGTAAGAAGTTGAGTAGGAAATTGAGGGTCCTTTTTTACCTGAATAACCGCCGCGCTTGGTTTTAATTACGATGGCACCATTACCAGCACGAACGCCATAAAGGGCCGTTGCTGCCGCACCTTTCAGCACCGTCATGGATTCAATGTCATCCGGGTTTAGATCGATAAGGCGGTTTGAATTTCCAACACCCTGCGTAAATGGCGTATTGCCATCACGCTCTTGAGCCGAAGAAACCTCATCATTGCTCAATGGCACACCATCAATCACATACAATGGATCAGATGATCCTGAAATTGAGTTGTTACCACGAATTTTCACGACTGAAGAGGCTCCGGGCATACCTGAAGATGTGGTAACCTGCACACCGGCTACTTTTCCGGAAAGTGCATTTAATACATTGGTTTCGCGGGCATTTACCAATTGATTGCCATCAATTTTCTGGGTTGAGTAACCCAATCCACGCACATTCCTTTCGATACCGGCAGCTGTAACAACTACATCACGAAGGTCTTTTGCCTCCTCTTCCAAGGCAACATTGATGACCATCTGTGCACCAACTTCAAGCTCCTTTGTCTTCATGCCCATCATGCTAAAAACAAGTACTGCTCCCGTTTCAGGGACAATCAATGAGAAATTACCCTGTCCATCTGAATTGGCACCTGTTCCGCTGCCTTTGAGGAGGATACTTACACCGGGCAATCCTGAGCCATCCTTGGCATCGGTAACTTTTCCGGTTAGCTGGCGGGTCTGTGCCCACGCCGAGACTTGACTTATCAGGCATATGAGCATGACAAGCCACTTGTGTTTTGTGTTTTTTAACATATTTGGTAAAACGAATTGATTATCGATTCAATAATGGCGAATAATAAATGCGAATCAAATTTTTTTTGTTTGCTGAAATACAATCAACAATCATTCTTAAACTTGATTTCAGATTCCTGTTTCCACCAACAATTTCTGCACTACATTTTTGCAGGTATCGAATTCAAAACCCCGTGAAAGGCAAAACGCCAACAGTTTTTCACGGATTTTGGGGTCTGCTTTGGCTTTCAAGGTTTCGGCTTTTTTCGAGGCATCTCTGCTTAGCTTCTGAATTGCTTTTCCTAATTCTTCGCCTTCTAAGATAAAATCACGACCATTGCCCGCTTCCCTTTGAAGGGCCATGGCAATTTTTCGTGGGCCCCAACCCTTTGCAACGGCCCTCGATCGAACAAACTGCTTAACAAATCGGCCTTCATTGAGAAATCCTTCGTTTTCTAGTGAAACAAGAAAAGACTCTCTCTTATCCTCCTCAATGCCGAGTCCATACATTTTCCGCAAAACCTGAACCCGACTCCTTTCCTGATAAGCACAAAATGCGCGTAGTTTCTCAAGAAGCTCTGCAGGAGATTTCGGCTCAAGACTTTTTTTGGCCATCTATAATTGACGAAAAATTATACTCAATAGAAGCCAAACGAAATCAAAGGATTGATCAAACCACCATCTCATACACATCCGAGGCAACTTCAAGTCTGCCTTCTGTGGAATTGCGGATTTCCTCAATGCTTACTCCGGGAGCTGTTTCCAAAAGCATAAATCCACCTTCTGGCAATACATCAAAAACACCAAGCTCAGTTACAATTTTCTTAACGCAACCGAGGCCTGTGATGGGCAGCGAACACTTTTTGAGCAACTTCGATTTTCCGTCTTTGCTTCTGTGCTGCATGGCTACAATGATGTTTTTCGCGGATGCAACCAAATCCATTGCACCACCCATTCCTTTCACCATTTTACCTGGTACTTTCCAATTGGCGATGTCGCCATTTTCAGAAACCTCCATCGCGCCCAAAACAGTGAGGTCCACATGGCCTCCGCGGATCATGGCAAAACTATCGGCTGAACTAAACAGGGAAGAACCTGGAATCATGGTGATTGTCTGCTTTCCAGCATTGATTAAATCCGCATCTACCTCAGGTTCATAAGGAAATGGTCCAATGCCAAGCAATCCATTTTCAGATTGCAGGGTAACATTCATTCCTTGTGGAATAAAATTGGCCACCAGCGTAGGAATGCCAATTCCAAGATTTACATAAAATCCATCCCGAAGTTCCATCGCAATCCTTTTTGCGATTCCATTTTTGTCCAGCATGCTTGGCTTTGTTTGCCCCAAAAGAACAAAAGAACTGCGTATTCAAGAAATGGATTTATCAGACCAGTAGGTCAATATTGTTTGCAGATAGGGTCAAGGAATCAATCTCTACAATGGAGACCTTTTAAACCCCGCAAACCGGAATTTATAACAGCGGAACCAAAGTTTCCAACTTCATACCTCTTGAAGCTTTTAACAAAATGGTTTTATTCTTTGGCTTTTTGGTTTCTAAATATCTCTCAAGAGCAACTTTCTCCGGAAAATAAAGTGCTTCTGGACAAGTTTCCGCAAACGCTGCCATTTCCTTGCCAGTGATTACAAATGAAATTTCCGGATGGAGGGAAGCCCAAATTCCAAGACTTGCATGTTCAGTGGCCGAATCATTTCCCAACTCCAACATATCTCCAAGAATCGCCATTTTTTCTGTTGAAGGAAGATTAACCAGGTTTTCCAATGCCGCCAAAACGGAACTTGGGTTGGCATTATAGGCATCTGAAATCAGTGTATTGGAATTCGTTTTTACAAGCTGAGAACGGTTGTTTCCAGGCTCATAAGAACAAACCGCTTCCAAAGCACTTTTAGACGAGATACCATAAAACTTTGCGACAGCAAGCGCGCAAGACAAGTTGTGAAAGTTATATGCACCAAGCAATTTGCTTTCCATTTGTCCGGCTAAAGGAATTTCAAGCTTTACAAAAAAGTCAGATGGCAGCAATTTGCAAGGCGCATCATCTATTTCGGATGGGAAGGTAAAATTCCTGCTTACCAATGCATGCAGCTTTTGGTTCCATTCATCTTCCGTATTGATGAAGGCAATACCTGAATTTTGTTCAAGAAATTCGAACAATTCAGCATTTGCCTTGGCCGTATTTTCAACTGTTCCAAAGCCTTCCAAATGGTCTTTTCCAATATTTGTAATGAGTCCGGAATCCGGCAAAGCGATTTCACACAATTCTGCAATTTCGCCGGCATGATTTGCCCCCATTTCAATAACTGCAATTTCGTGCTGAGAATTTATCCTGAGCAAGGAAAGCGGAACGCCAATGTGGTTATTGAGATTTCCCGGCGTGGCAAAAACCGATTTCTCTGTTGAAAGCGCTCTGGTAATCAGCTCCTTGGTGGTGGTTTTTCCATTCGATCCGCAAACTGCAATTACTTGTCCGCCCCAAACCTGCCGGTGGTGCTTTGCCAGATCCTGAAGGCCAATAAGCCCGTTTTCAATACGAAGAATCCGCTTGTCTGAAATTCCACAATCCTCATCCGTAACCACAAAAGCGGCTCCAAGTTTGAGTGCTTTTTCAGCAAAAAGGTTTCCATTAAAATTCTCTCCTTTCAATGCCCAAAACATCTGACCGGCAGTAAGTGTCCTGGTATCTGTGTTTAGGCCGGATGATCTCAGGAAACAGGAATATAAAACTTCAGTTTGCATGGGGCAAATATGGTAGAATCCCGAAATATGCAGGCAGACTTTGCCCTTTCATCAAGGAAACATACTTTTAGCCTCCACAATCCGGCAAATGAATAAAAGAAAACTCAGGATGGGCATGGTGGGCGGAGGCCCGGCAGCTTTCATCGGCGATGTACACCGAATGGCCGCCGCTTTAGACGGGCAAATAGAGCTGGTATGCGGGGCCTTCAGTTCCGACCCTGAAAAATCCAAAGAAAAAGGACATTCCCTTTTTTTGCCGAACGAAAGAATTTATGCTTCGTTTCAGGAAATGATTCAGACCGAAGCGGAGCTTCCGGAAGATATCCGGATGGATTTTGTTGCCATAGTAACGCCAAACCACCTCCATTTTGAACCCGCCAAACTGGCAATTCAATATGGATTTGATGTGGTATCCGACAAACCGCTTTGCCACAATTTAACTGAGGCCGAAGAACTGGCGAACCTAGTCGAATCTTCAGACCGGATATTTTGCCTTACGCATAATTACACGGGTTACCCGATGACCAGACAAGCCAGGGCCATGATTAAGAATGGCGAATTAGGATCAATCCGAAAAGTAGTCGTGGAATACCCGCAAGGCTGGCTTTCTACCCTTCTTGAAGCAGAAGGACAGAAACAGGCGGATTGGCGTACAAATCCTGCAAAAGCCGGAAAGGCTGGCAGCATGGGCGATATCGGAACGCACGCGGAAAACCTCGCTTCCTATATTACAGGTCTCGAAATCGAAGAACTTTCCGCTGACCTGAGCACTTTTGTCACCGGGCGCAAATTGGATGATGACGGCAGCGTTTTGCTGCGATTTAAAGGAGGTGCAAAAGGCTTATTGTTTGCCAGTCAGATTTGTGTGGGTGAAGAAAACAATCTAAAAATCAGGGTTTATGGTGAGAAAGCAAGTCTGGAATGGCAGCAGCAGGAGCCAAATTCGCTGCGGATTCTTTACCCGGATAAGCCATCAGAAACATTGAGGACTGGTCATGCATATCTTCATCCCGAAGCAAAATCTGCAACAAGATTACCTTCCGGACATCCGGAAGGGTATATCGAAGCATTCGCCAACATTTACAGGGATTTTGCTTTCGCCTGCCAACAGCGAAATTCAAGTGAGGAATTTATTCAAAATTTTCCGGGAATAAGAGAAGGCTTGCAAGGCATGAAGTTTATAGAGGCCGTTGTAAAATCTTCTTCAATGAACGCCAGCTGGGTAAAACCGTAAAAACAAAACTGAGATGAAAATCCTATTAACCTGCCTTCTGCTGTTTTTAAAACTCAGCAACCCAACAAATTTTGAACCTGAAAAAATGAGCTCGGAGGAGCTAAAACTCCTGAACAACATTAATGCCTACCGAAAAAGCAAAGGACTCAAAACAATCCAGATTTCACCAAACCTCAACCTTGTTGCGCAACTCCATGTGAAGGAATTGTTGGAAGCACCGCCTGAAGGAAAATGCAATATGCATTCCTGGACAGGTAAATTCGGAGAAAAACCTTGTTGCTATACATCCGACCATAAAGAAGCCGCTTGTATGTGGTCAAAGCCATCGGAATTTTCAAGTTACAAAGGGAATGGCTATGAAATTGCAGCTTTTAACACAGCTTCTGATGTAGACTGGTTGACACAATGGAAAGGAAGTCCCGGCCACCATGCCGTAATCATCAACCTAAAAAACTGGAAAACAATTCATTGGAATGCAATTGGAATTGCCATTCGAGAACCCTATGCTGTTGTATGGTTTGGCGAGGAAGCCGATGCAGAAAAGGTAAATTGATTAAGAATTAGCATCTTGCAGGCAATAGGAAAAAAAAGAATGCTCTTCAAAAAGGCAATTGTTTCATCGGCGGGTTTTAATTCAAGCTATTTCCGGCAGTATCTCACCACTGCGTTCTGTGCTTTATTCTTTTTTAGTGAAAACGCGAGGGGCAATCAAATCCTAGCGCTACCAGATTCAACTAAACCGCCAAAACAGGCATCGTTTTTCTCAATGGCATTTTCATACCCTGACCGGGCCGCATCTTTTGAGGAAAATCTATTCAAGGATGCACAGTTGGTATTAAATGCTTCTGTGATTCAGTCGAATTACAACTTTTCAAATTACATATTGGATGAGCAGCTGCTTAATGAAAACAGCATGGGCCTCAGCAAAAATTCGTCACTCACAGACCCTTCCAGAAAATTCTCCAAGACCAGAATGTCGATTGACCTCAGCGGTCGATTTCTTTTCTTTTATGCCGGACTCGGGATTGTGGTTCCTTCCACCAGCCAAACAATTATTTTGGGTGAAGGCAATGCCTGGTACACAGCAAATACCCAGAAATACTATGCAGAAATCCGCAAAAGCAGCTTTTTAAAAGTTGGCATTCATATGCATTTCAG
>CANETC010000046.1 GCA_947441055.1 Cytophagaceae bacterium
AATCCAACTTGGTGAAATCCAAGGAAGCAGTCTAATCAATACAATTACATTCGAATCCTTAAGCGGAGACAGTTCTAAGTCAATTCTTGAATATACTGGTATTAGCACTGACAGAGATTTTTCTCTTAATCTGCGTGGTACCGATTATTTAAATCTAAAAAATATCGGCGTAAAAAGAACCAATGGAAACAATGCAATTCTGCTCTCCGATGGAAACCACGACATTAATTTTCAATCCTGTGTTTTAGGGAATATTTTTTCAACCGGTTCTCAGGTAGATTCATCAATAAATATTTCCAACAATAACTCTGGTTTTATTTACCTGAATGGAAATCAAAATTTGTCATCAAACAAGATTTCGGTTATAAACAATAAAATCACATCTGATATTGTAGGATATTCAAACCATTTCGGTGTTTTTATCAGTTACTCTTCCTCTCCGTTTATTGAAAGAAATTCAATTTATATCAATTCAAAATCGGCAATATCTTCATCAACTTGTGAAACACAGATTGCATGTGGAATTGGAATTTCAAATTCTCCCAATGCGGTGGTACAAAAGAATTATGCAAGAGCGGGAAGTTCATTCTATTATGGCAGATGTTCTCACGATGCAATTGGTCTGAAGGTTGGAAATTGCGTAAATGCCATAATTAAGAAAAATCAATTTTTGGTTGAATCCTATTCTTCGAAAGCCAATACAAGCGCTGCACTTCTGGAAGGCTCCAATGCCAATTTTGTACTCGATAGCAATTCATTTTCCCTAGCTTCTACCATAGGCCAGGTGAATGAAACACGGGTGGTAAATGGCATTTTGAATACCTCAAACCAATCAGGAAAAATCACCAATAATCAATTGGTTCTGGGCGCAAATGTGGAACCTGGAATGACCGGGATTCAAACTTCCGGCGATTCTGTTGATATTTACAACAATATCCTTTTCAATTTTACCAGCGGAATTGAAAGTAAGTGCACGAATGCACGAATTATTAAAAACAGAATTTCCAGAATCTTTGGAAATGGCATTTCCCTTTTATCAGGCGGTAATCAGGAAGTTTGTCGCAACAGAATTTTGGATGTAACGGGTAATGGCATCGTAATTGAAACGCCTAATTCACTAACGCACAACAATTACATTAATGTAGTTGGAAATATTCCTTCTAGGGGAATTTGGGTAAAATCGGCGGCCACAGGCTCCCGAATTTATTTTAACAGTGTATACGCAACAGGCACAGATGTAGTGAGCAGCCTTGGTCTGGAAGTAGAAAGAGGAATTGGGAGTGAACTAAAAAATAACATTTTTAGCAATTTTGGCTCCGGTCAAGCTGTTAGGGTTTCGAATCTTTCTTCAAATCGAGTTTGGAACCATAACTGCTATTTCAGCAATAACGCAGCCATGTTCCTGAATTCAAGTCAATCACTATTAAATCTGTCTGAAGTTCAGACAGTTTTAGGACAAGATGCTAATTCCATCAATGCTAATCCTTACTTCCAATCTGATACGGTTCTGATCACGAGCCAAAGTCTTTTGGATAACTCAGGGACCAATCTTGCTTCAATTCAAACTGATATTGACGATCAAGTTCGAAATCCTATACCAGATATTGGGGCAAAAGAATTTGAACCTTGTGAAATTGATATGGGGATCAATAAAATTGTTGGATTGCAGACTCCCATATCTTCTGGCTTTCAGCCCATAAATGTTATCCTTCAAAACCATGGAAAAAAAACAATAAAATCGGTTTCAATTTTATGGGAAGTGAATGGAATTTCACAAATACCTTTTTTCTGGTCAGGTTCTCTCGCTGGCAAAACCGAAGCAACGGTTCAGGTTGGAAACTATTATTTTTTACCAGGCCGTGCGTATGAAATTAAAGCATGGACAAAAATTAACGACGGAAGTCTGGATTGCAATCTCAGAAATGACACTTCACAAACAGGAACACTGGTTTCCTACCTCTGCGGTGTTTTTACCATAGGTGGAAATAGTCCTGATTTTCTCTCAATTTCAGATGCAGTTAAAGCCTTGAATTTTACCGGAGTGAGTTGTCCGGTTGTATTTAAAATACGGAATGGAGTCTATAAAGAACAGGCCGAAATTGGGAATATTCAAGGAAGCAGTGCCATTAATACAGTCACCTTTGAGTCGGAATCAGGTGACAGTTCTGCAGTTTTAATGGAGTATCAGACCTCAAATGCCAACCGGGATTTTACCTTTGGAATAAACGGAACCAAATATTTGAACCTTAATAGGTTCGGTATTGGCAGAAAAAATGGAAAAATCAGTCTTCAAATTTCAGGTGGGTCACATCACCTTTCCATAACAAATTCAAGGCTTGGATACATTTATTCACCCAATACTTCTACCGATTCCGCAATTACAATTTCGGGCAATCGATGTGGTACTATTCAGATTCAAGCGCCATCCAATTCTAGGGCAAGAGGCATTCAAATTCTGAACAACCAGATTGATGTTTCAGAAAGTTTAAGCGGAAGTAGTTCTGCTGTTTTGCTGGGCGCTTGTTTTAATCCTCTGGTGAAAGGAAATACCATCAAGGTATCCTATCTGCAAGGAAGTGCAGGATCTACGGTTATCTCCTCTGGTATTATTTTCAGCAATTGCCACAATGGAATTATTGAAGACAACATCGTCACCGCCATAAGTCGATCGCAGTATGTAAACACTGAGAACATCGCATATGGACTTCAAATCACGCAATCCAGTACAATTCAAGTTCTAAAGAACAGTATTAGTGCATTGAGCTCACAAGGTCTGGCTAAGTCAATCGGTTGTTCTGTCGAGGGCAGTTCTGTCAAAATACTGATTGATGGCAATAATTTTTCAGTGAGTTCTGAAAATTCTGTGGGGTCATCTTCCAACCAAAACAGGGGTATTAGTTTAATCCAAGGATCTGCGATCACGGTTCGGAACAATTCGATAACGCCTATTTCTTCTACCGGATCCGGTAGAATTTTGTTCGGCATTTTTTCTTCCGCTTCTCAATCTGAAATTTCAGGCAACAAAATCATCCGTTGTGGTACAGGAATTGAAAGCAGCGGTCAGTTTTCCAAAATATTCCAGAATCGAATTTCTGACATCGCCGGAACCGGTATAAAAATTCTGTTAGGGAAATCTCAGGAAGTTTTTAAAAACAAAATCTGGGGAATTACCAATGGTACCGGTCTGATAATGCAAGCGAGCGAAACCTCTGTTTCCAACAATATTATTCAGACAAAAGGCCCTGGAATATCCAAAGGAATTATTGTCCAAGCTGGATCAAATAATAGCAAAATTCTTTTTAACAGCATCCGAATTGATGGAACCGATTTTGATTATGCCTCTGCATTGGAGTTTCAAGAATCCAACGGCACGCTTATTAAGAATAATATTTTTGCCAATCTTTCTAACGGCCCTGCCATCCAAATTGGCACAATACCCAATCAAAAAGACTGGGATTTCAATTGTTTTTATTCTGGCGGCTCCAAATTTGCCAGAACTGCAAATAATGGCTATTCCAGTATAACAGCATGGGGACAGTTAATTTCGGCAGAAGTAAATTCGAAATTACTTCAGCCATTCTTTCAGTCTGACACACTTTTAGTTCCCAATCAGCGTCAAATAAATGGCGCCGGTATTCCCTCAGAAGGGATTTCAACGGACATAGATGGAAAGGTTCGCAATTCTCTTGCCCCCGACTTGGGTGCTTATGAATTCCTTATTGATTTTGGTTTATCCAACCTGACATCACCCAGTAATTCATGTGCCAAAACAGAAAATGAGAAAATTACTCTTGAAGTAAATAAAAATGGAAATATCCCCGGAAGCAATGTTCAATTGGCCTATCAAATAAACGGCAACGCAATTATTTACGATACAATTCCAGGAGTGTTCGACAATACTATTGAATTCACCTTCACCCAAACAGCAGATTTAAGTTCGCAAGGAACTTACCAAATTAAGGTTTGGCTGGTTGAAAATCAGGACGACAATCCAAGCAATGATACCTTGAATATTATTAGGTTTAGTAAGCCTGTTCCAATTGTAGCCATTTCAAACACCATTGGATGCGCTCAAGAACCAGTTATTTTTAACCTTACAACCTCCATCCCGATTGGGGAAATTTCACCATTGTATGAGTGGTATTTTGGGGATTCGGATACAAGTGTATTTCTCACTTCGCCTGCCCAACATATTTACAGTCTTTCCGACACTTTTGAGGTTGTAGCCAGGGCCTATTCTTTGGAAGGTTGCTACGGGGAAGACAAAAAGGAAATTATCCTGAACCCCACACCCATTGCAATAATGGAGGTTTCAGACCATTGTTTCGACAATCAGCTGCCTCTCAGAAACTTGTCGGTTCTGGAAAATGATTTTGCTACTTATGAGTGGAAATTCGGTGATCAAACCGGTTCAACAATGGCAGAACCTCAGAAAATTTATTCCAGCCTTGGTGAATTTGAAGTTCAGTTAATTGTTACAGCCATCAACAGCCAGTGCAGGGATACTGTAAATAAATTAATCAAGGTAAATCCTTTACCCGCACTTAATACCAACCTTGATACGGTTTATTTTGAAAATGAAGGTTTCATACCGCTTGTTGGAACACCACCGGGTGGCACTTTTTTGGGCAATGGCGTTTTCGGTAATCTATTTAATACAGATTTCGTTGGATTGGGTCAAACCCTGATTTCTTATACCTATGGAATTCCCGGAACCGGATGCCGTGATACTCTTTCCCAATTGGTGACTATCAAAGAATTTAACTTTGCCCCATCATTAATTTTCCAATCAACCGATAAGGATGTTTGTGCTGGCAATCCTGTCAGCTTGCTGGTTCAGGCTACGGGTACACGCCTAAAGTTCCAGTGGTTTAAGGACAATCAGGTTTTGGAAAACGACACTGTTCCTATTCTGAACTTTAACCCAGCCCAGGTGTCAAATTCGGGAGCCTATTTTGTTCGGATATGGAATTTGCTCGACACCATTCAATCCGATAACATTTTATTAAAAGTGAATGCGCTTAAATCCAGAATTGACAGCATAACCATCTGCCCAAGCTCATCTTATACTTTGCCAAATGGAATTCAGGCAAATTCGCCCGGGATTTATGTATCACAATTTTTTACCTCTGCCGGTTGCGACAGCACCATAACCACGATACTGGATACAAGCAGGATTATCCGTAGGAATTTTACCGCCACACTTTGCAATGGTTCTGTATTTGAATTTTATGGCCAAACCTTAACTCAGAATGGAACTTATTCCCATCCAGTTACAAGTGGAACTGGATGCGACAGCCTCTATGTCTTGCGCCTTAATGTTGTTATTCCAGATACAATGGTTCAAAGCCTAAGCTCCTGTAAGCCAACATTCTGGTATGGTCAAAATATCGAAACCAATGGTCAGTATTACCATTTTGTAGCAACCCAGCCAGGGTCTTGTGATTCTGTTTACCAACTTAACTTTACACGCATAAACCCGCCCGATACTTCCCAAATTACAGTTTCAGCTTGTGGGTCTTATCAGTGGAATGGCTCTTTGTATTCCAGCAGCGGAAACTATTTCTTCAACAGTACCACCCCACTCGGATGCGATTCCGTTGCCAGTCTTAATCTTACCATAATCCCAAGGTCTGACACATCAATTACCAGTATTTCCAATTGCGGGCCTTATGTTTGGAATAATCTGCAGTATTCGGTTTCCGGTACATATTTCTTGGCATTTGCACTGCCAAGCGGCTGCGATTCCATTGCCAGACTCGACCTTCAGATTAATTTGGTTGAAGACACCTCGCTATCCATCGTGAAAAATTGCGGACCTTATGTTTGGAACAACCAGGTGCTGGACAGTTCGGGGACCTACTTTTTCAACACTGCAAACGCAAGCGGATGTGATTCAACGGCGCGGCTGGAATTAAGCATCTACTCCAAACCAGACACGCTAGTACAAGATATTTCCAATTGTGGACCTTATTTCTGGAATGGGAATTTGTTTACCCAAAGTGGTTCCTACTTTATTTCCTCGCTTAATGCCAATGGCTGTGACTCCGTTTCCAGGCTAAACCTTCTGGTATTACCAGCAAGAGATACTTCTGTCAATGTGCATCAAAACTGTGGTCCTTATCTGTGGAATGGGAACCTTTATCAGAATTCGGGTACCTATTTTGTGAATTTCACAGGACCTGGTCAATGTGACTCTATTGCCAGACTTGATCTTGTAATTTATTCAATTGAGACACGGGACACCGTGAAATCCTGTGGACCTTACCTCTGGAATAATCAGGTTTTGACCACATCGGGAAATTACCAAGTAACCAACCCCAATGCTCTAGGATGCGATTCCATTGCTTACCTGAACCTGAATGTTTCACCAGTTCCTGATACATCAATTACCGTGACACAAAGTTGTGGACCTTATTTCTGGAATGGAGAAACCTATTTCAACACAGGGATTTATTATTATAATTCTCTCAATCAGAATGGCTGTGACTCTACTGCTAAACTGAATTTAATTGTATTTATACCGCCACAAGTTTCAATTCTATCTGACTCAAGCTGTGCCAATTACTTTTGGAATGGAAGGGAATACAACGAGTCGGGAGTCTATGATTTTATCACCCAATTGCCCAACGGATGTGATTCCACGGCTAGGCTGTTCCTCACCATAATTCCGGTGAGCAGTAATGAAACGGCAAGCTCTTGCGGACCATACAGCTGGAACGGTCAATTGCTGGATTCAAGCGGAACCTACTCCATTACTTCGCCCAACATACTTGGTTGTGACAGCGTTGCAACGCTTCAATTAACCATCTTCGCAGTTCCTGATACATCCATAGCGAATGTAGCCAATTGCGGGCCTTATTTCTGGAATGGCCTCATCAGGGAGAATAGCGGAAGTTATTTCTTTAACACCACCAATTCAAACGGTTGTGATTCTATTGCCAATCTAATCCTGACAGTTCTCCCGGTTCCAGATACCGTTCAAAAGGTTGATTCTGCCTGTGGATTTTATACCTGGAAAAACCAGGTTCTTACTGAATCCGGTATTTATCTCTTCATCACACCTGGACCTATAGGCGGTTGTGACACTGTTTCCAGACTTGTGCTCACCGTATTTCCAAATGCCTCAACAGATAGTATATCGGCTTGTGGAGAATATGTTTGGAATGGCCAAACCTACACCAATAGCGGCGCCTATACTTTCACAAGTACAAGTGCAAATGGCTGCGATAGTACCGCAACTTTGGTTCTTACTATACTTCCGCAACCGGAAACCGACTTTTATGAGTTTACCCGTTGCCTGCCTTTTTCATGGAATGGTTTCAGTTTTGATACTGCTGGCATTTATGAACTCATAAAACCAATCACAGGCGGATGTGATTCGGTATTCATCGTAACCATATTGAACCCACCAACTGGCCAAGATACATCGCTGACAATTTTGACCAATTGCGGACCTTTGGTATGGAATGGAATTTCAAGGGACAGCAGTGGAATTTATTATTTCACTACCCAGAATGCCTTCGGATGTGATTCTACAGCCCGGCTGAACCTGACTTTGCTGACAAATCCGACCTTCATTTCAAACCCTGTTTCCATCGGATTTGATGAAGGAAATTCGGTGGTACTAAGTGTTCAAACAGATCCTGCATCTGGCAATGGAATCGCATTGCGCTGGCAGGTAAACAACGGAAGCGGATTTACAGACATTGATTCTACAGATCCATCTTACCTCGGATTTGACAGTACTTCACTTACAATTTTGAACACACCGCTGGCATTTGATGGCTACCTCTACCGTTGCATTGCAGGAAATGGAAATTGTAGCGACACTTCAGGAATTGCCATCATCACTGAAGCCATTTCAAAAATTCGTTCCGGACTTTCCTTGAAAGTTCAGCCCAATCCGGCACACATGTTCAGTATTATCCGAGCCGATTCTAGATTGCATGGATCTAAATTCCGCCTGATTGACTTGAGAGGAGTGGAAGTATTATCCGGCAAAATCGATGGAAATGAAACCAAAATTGAACTTGGTGGCTTACCTACCGGCTTCTATAGTTTATTGGTAAATTCGATTACCGGAGATGCCATTCCACCGGTTAAAATCATCGTAGAATAAGCACACAATTAAAATCCTGAGGAGACCTTTGCTAAGCAAATCTCTTCAGGATTTTTTCGATTCCGGCAATGTAGCCACCGCCAAAGAGCTGGACATGAACCAAAAGCGGATGTATGTGATACACAGACACGCGTTCGCCGAAGCCAGGCTCAAGTGGAAAAACTTCCAGATAGGATTCATAAAACCGCCGGTCAAAGCCGCCGAACAAATAAGTAAAGGCCAGTTCAGATTCCCGGTAGCCATAATAAGTGGCTGGATCGATGAAAATTGCCTTCCCATTTTGCCCAAGCATCAGATTTCCGGTCCATAAGTCGCCATGCAAAAGTGATGGTTCTTCCTGAGGAATAATCTGCCCCAGTCGGGCACAAAACGATTCAATCCTCCGGTATAAGTCAATCGAAATTTTCTCTTCCATCAGGCAAAGGCCGATTGCTGGCAAAATCCTGTTTTGAATAAGAAAATCAATTCCATCCAGCTTGGGCCTGTTGTCCATGCGTAGACTCGCCAGAAAATTTGAATGGGTAAACCCATGTTGGTCTGAGCGTTGTTGGTGAAGGGAAGCGAGAATTCTACCCGCATCCGACCAAGTATTTTGCGTGGGATCACCCTCTTCAACAAATTCTGTCAGGAGAAAATTCCAGCCCGCCGTTTTTCCATACCCAATCACAGCCGGAACTGGAACATGCTGGCGAAGAAATTCCAGGTCAGCTGCTTCAGATCTGAAAAATTCTGACTCAGGCCTTTCATTCATTTTAACAAAAAAATGGCCTTGCGCAGTTGTAAGCCTGGCACAAGTGTTTACAATACCGGCATCAGATAAAGCAAAATCAAGAATATCAAGTTCAAGTCCGGTAGATTCAAACAGCACCGACTCAAAAATCTGTTCAAATTGATTATCCATTTTTATCCGATTTCAGGGATTCATGCCTTACGAGGGGAAAGGAACGGCGCATTGGATTAAGCTGGAATTTCTGCTGCATCACAAAGCTATCTTCATTTAATTCAGCAAACATTTCCTTCCATTTTAGATAAATTTCAGGTTTTCCAAGAGAAAGGCCCTGCGCATCGATATTTTTGCGGACCAAAAACTCATGAAACCGATCCATTGTCTGTTCCTCCATTCACCAATAAATTGAAAGCCCAAGATAGAACCAAGTTTTTAAATCGCCTTGCGGATGCGCTTGGGCAAGAAGAAGGATATGCTGTTTTCAGGGTAATAAACAAAGAACTGGATGTTAACTCCGTCGGGATTCTTGGAAATGAGCCTGTTATGTCAGAGGAGAAATTCTCTCAGTTTGAAGAAATTGTTTCTGGAATAGAACTGGGCGCACCGCTTCAATACCTTTTGGGGAAAGCTGATTTTTGTGGAATGGAAATTCTGGTAAACCCATCTGTACTCATCCCAAGACCCGAAACAGAGGAATTGGTGGCCGAAGTACTTAAGACAAGCCAACAACAAGAAAAACGAATTCTCGATCTCGGTACCGGAAGTGGATGCATTGCCATTGCCTTATCCAAAATGGGTAGATGGAAAAGTGTAAGCGCACTTGATTTGAGTGTAGAAGCACTTGCAACGGCGCAACAAAACGCGGAAAAATATGGACAGAAAATCAATTTTTACCAGTCCAATATGCTGGAGGAGATTTCCAATAAAGGAGAAGTCTGGGACATTCTTGTTTCCAATCCGCCTTATGTGCTGAATTCCGAGGCCAATACCATGGAAAACCGGGTTTTAAAACACGAGCCCCATCTGGCGTTGTTTGTTCAGGATTCTGACCCTCTGATTTTTTACCGCAAAATTCTTGAAAGCGTCGAAAAAAACCTGTCAGCAGGTGGTGAGATATTTCTTGAAATCAATCCTTTGGAAGCGGAAAACCTATTGAAGTTGTACCTCCAAGATCCATCCATTTCCGACGCCCGAATCATAAAAGATATGTTCGGAAAAGACCGGTTTCTTCATGCTGTTGCAGTAGGTTAAGCGAAGACAAAATCCGCTTATTTCGACTTAATACAACGAATGTGTTAATCTTTACCCGCTAATACAAGGCTCCTACATAGCCATATAACACAAAAGTGTTATTGCAATCAACACCCTGGATAATTGACCTTTGTTTCATTACAATCAATTATTCCATTGTCATGAAAACTGCCGCTCTAAAATCAAAACTCTGTAACATCGGCATCTCAATGGGCTCAATAACAGCCAAAGCGAATAATGGCAGTAGCATCCTTGCCGCCAGCCTGGATGGAAGCAACGGAAACCAAATTTTCCTGTCTGCTTATCCAAATCCTGCAAGCGAACAAATCCGTTTGAATGTAAATGGATTGAATACTGAAGAGAATGCTGTAGTGAAAGTACGCGACCTTCAGGGAATGGAAATCCTGAATCAGGATCTCGACAAATCAGACATTTCAACACAAATAGACCTTGACCTTAGAAGCATAAAACCAGGGGTTTACCTTGGAATTCTGCAGCAAGGAGACAAGAAAAGTTTCTTCCGCTTCGTAAAGGAATGATTAGAAAATGAACCGAAAGCGGCAAAGCCGGCAGCATTTTGTTGCCGGCTTTCTTTTTTTACATATCTACAATTACACAGCGGTTGGCGAGAATATCCTCTTCCACCGTTTTGTATTTTACATCCTGCTTCAATTCGCCGTTAAAATACCGAACCGAAACACGGTCGTTGCGGTTTGCAATTTTCTCAACGCGAACCGGCTGTGCTTTTGGACCTTGAGGAAGGCCATCTTCCTGTCCTGGCTCCGGCATACCGGGCGCCTCGGCACGACTTTCTTTTAGCTGGGGTTTTGGCTCCGGCCGGGGAGCAGGCCTTTGAGGCTGAGCCGCTTGAGGCGCCTGATCTTCCGCATAAATCGTGGCTTTAAGAATGAACGAAACCAAATCCTCATTCACTTTAAAAATGAACTTACGGAAAAGGTTTAGTGCCTCAAACTTATACACCAGCAAAGGATCCTTTTGCTCGTAAACAGCGTTGTTCACAGACTGCTTCAAGTCATCCATATCCCGCAGATGTTCCTTCCAGGCCTGATCGATAAAAATGAGGGTTGATTGCTGTTGAATGGTTTTTACCAATTGAGAACCTTCGTTTTCAATAACCTTTTTCAAAGGAACTGAAACCTGCATAAAGCGCTTTCCATCGGTGATGGGCACGATTACATTTTCTATCCGACCACCTTGTTCCTGATCTATTTGCCTGAAAACAGGAAGTGAATTCTGCTGAAGAATGTTGCAGCGATTGCGGTATTCTTTGCTCACCAGAGAATATAACTTCGAAACAAGATTATCCTTTTTCTCAGAAGAGAATACACTTTCATCAATGTCTGGAATGAAAGCAAAATTGTGCTGGCACTGCAGTTGGAAATTTTCAAAATCCACCTGTCCGCCCTTATTGGTTTCTATCACATTGGCGCAAGTATCCCAGATAAGACTCTGGATATCAAGCTCGAGCCTGTCACCCAAAAGGGCATTTTTACGACGCTTGTAAATTACCTCTCTTTGGGAATTCATCACATCATCGTATTCGAGCAAGCGCTTTCGGATACCGAAGTTGTTTTCCTCCACTTTTTTCTGTGCACGCTCGATGGAGTTTGTGATCATGGAGTGCTGGATTACCTCGCCTTCCTTGAAGCCCATTCTGTCCATGAGTTTGGAGATTCTTTCAGAGCCGAAGAGGCGCATCAAGTCGTCTTCGAGACTCACAAAAAACTGGGAACTACCCGGGTCTCCCTGCCGGCCGGACCGGCCGCGAAGCTGCCGGTCAACGCGCCGCGATTCGTGGCGCTCGGTACCGATAATGGCAAGTCCACCCGCGTTCCGCGAAACATCCGTAAGTTTAATATCGGTACCGCGGCCGGCCATATTGGTGGCAATCGTTACCGTACCCGGCTTACCAGCCTCTGACACAATTTCAGCTTCCTTCTGGTGGTACTTGGCATTCAACACCTGGTGCTTGATGTTGCGAATCTTCAGCATCCGGCTTAATAATTCAGAAATCTCCACCGAAGTGGTACCTACCAACACCGGCCGATCAGCCTTTGTGAGTATTTCAATTTCTTCCACTACTGCATTGAATTTTTCACGAACGGTTTTGTAAACCTTGTCTTCCGCATCCTTGCGAACCGCCTTGCGGTTGGTCGGAATGCTCACCACATCCAACTTATAAATTTGCCAGAATTCGCCTGCCTCGGTTTCTGCAGTTCCTGTCATACCAGCCAACTTGTGGTACATTCTGAAATAATTCTGAAGTGTAACTGTGGCATAAGTCTGGGTAGCGTCCTCAATCTTCACGCTTTCCTTTGCTTCAATCGCCTGATGCAATCCATCGGAATAGCGACGGCCTTCCATGACACGACCCGTTTGCTCATCCACAATTTTTACCTTTCCGTCTACAAGAATGTATTCAACATCCTTTTCAAACAGGCAATAGGCCTTTAGCAATTGCTGAATGGTGTGAATCCGTTGGGATTTCTCACCATACTCGCTTACTAGTTTATCTTTTGCCTCAATTTTTTGCTGCGGATTCAGGGCCTTGTCATTTTCAATCCCTGCCATTGCGGCACCGATATCGGGCAAAATGAAAAATGCCGGATCTTCTCCTGAAGTTGTGATGAAATCAATTCCAAGTTCAGCGAGATCAATTGAATTGTGGCGCTCGTCAATGGTGAAATAAAGAACTTTATCCGCCTCCGGCATTTTCTTCTGGTTGTCTTCCAGATGGATGTTTTCTGTCTTCTGAAGAATAACCCTAATGCCCGGCTCACTTAAAAACTTAATCAGTGGTTTGTATTTTGGAAGTCCGCGGTGCGCCCGGAAAAGGGCAAGGCCTCCCTCCTTTTCATTGTTCTCAGCCAAAAGTTTCTTGGCATCAACCAACAACTTCTGAACCAGCGCTTTTTGTGCTTCCACAAGTTTCAAAATCCGAGGCTTTAAGACATCAAAATCCTGCCTGTCGCCTTGGGCCATTGGGCCTGAAATAATCAAAGGGGTTCTTGCATCATCTACAAGCACAGAATCGACTTCATCTACCATGGCATAATGCAACCTCCGTTGCACAAGCTCCTCTTTATCGTGCGCCATATTGTCACGCAGATAATCAAAACCAAATTCGTTGTTGGTTCCCCAGGTAATATCAGCCTGGTAAGCCTTACGCCTGGCTTCTGTATTGGGTTGATGACGATCTATACAATCCACGCGAAGTCCATGAAATTCATAAAGCGTTCCCATCCATTCTGAGTCACGCTTGGCCAGATAGTCGTTCACTGTTACAATGTGAACGCCGCGGCCACCAAGGGAATTGAGGTATGCCGGCAAGGTGGAAACAAGCGTTTTTCCTTCTCCGGTTGCCATCTCTGAAATCTTTCCCTGATGCAAAACGGTTCCACCAATCAGCTGAACATCATAATGAACCATTTCCCAACGAAGGTCATGACCCGCAACTTTCCATGTAGAACTCCAGAAAGCTTTGTCGCCATCAATTCGAATGCTGTCTCTGTTGGCCGCCAGTTCACGATCAAAATCATTGGCGCTTACTTCAATGCCATCAGAAGTGGCAAACCTTCGCGCTGTTTCTTTTACCACAGCATAAGCTTCAGGGAGGATTTCGAGCAAAAGCTCTTCAAGCCTTTTGTTGCGGTCAAGTTCCAGTTTATCAATTTTTCCGAAAAGGTTTTCTTTTTCAGAAACATTCATTTCGGGTTCTTTTTCAATTCGGTCCCGAAGGGCACCAATGGAAGAATCTACTTCGGAAAGCCCAACCGCAATGAATTTTTTAAACTCAGCGGTTTTGTCCCTCAGGTGGTCGTTACTGAGATTCTGGATTTTATTCCAGGCATCATTTATCTTCTGAACAAAAGGATAAAGTTCCTTCAGATCTTTTTCAGCCTTGGTACCAAAAACAGCCGAAATGGCCTTGGTAATAATGTTCAACATGGTAATTTTATATGGGCTTGCATTCTTGCAAAAGGATGGCAAAAATAGTGCAAAAAGACATGCATGATTGACGATTTTTCATGAAGTTTTCAGACCGCTCATTCGAGCCGAAAGAGTGGTTTGCTTTGTCAAACAAGCACATTGTATTGGAATATTGCACAAGCGACTTCATCCACAATACAGACAAAAGAGCTTCAAAAAGTATTGTTTATCAGTCATTTAAATCATTATCAACTGAATAATTCTGGTAATTGGTTTACATTTTTGTTCGGAAACCCGCTCTTATTTGTCAAAAAGCACATACCAATAAATAAGTTATCCCGGACAAACCTTCTTTTAAATGGATATTTGCTAAAGCCTTCCCTAAAAAATCAAGAGTGAAACCTTCGGTCAATATGAATGCAGATGTGATGAAACTGGTCCTGCAAAGTACTGGAGATCAAATTTTTGCGGCAGACATGACTGGGAAGTACACTATTTTTAATGCTGCCCATAAGCGACTGATGTTGGAATGCTATGGTCAGGAAATTCAACTGGATATGGACCCTGAAACGATGGCTTGCCACCGTTTTGACAATGGGGAATTTCGTGGAGCTTGCATTAAAGCCTATTCAGGAGAGCCTAATTCGGTTTTTTTTGAATTTGGAGACCCCTCCATCCGAAGATTCTGGACCCACGCAACCTTCAACCCAATGTTCGAGGGTACACAGTTAATCGGGATAACGGTCTTTATCCGGGATGCAAGCGAAAGCAAGGCTGCTGAAACCGAGCTAATGGCAGAAAAAGATGCAGCTCAGGCAGATGCAAAGGCAAAGTCTGCCTTTTTGTCCAGTATGAGCCATGAAATCCGAACTCCCATGAATGCCATTTTGGGCTTGACGGAAATCCTGCTTCAGAAAAAACATGATGAAACCTCGGCTGAAAATCTCAGGGCGATAAAGTTTTCCGCCAACAACTTACTTTCCATCATCAACGACATCCTTGATTTTTCGAAAATCGAAGCTGGAAAATTTGGATTTGAAATTCAGCCCTTTGATCTTTTTCATGTTTTGGAAGAAATTAACAAAGGCATACAAGTTTCTGCGAAGGCAAGAAATCTGGTTTATGATTTTCAAATTTCGCCATCCATCCCCCGCTTTTTCAGAGGAGACTCGGTTCGTCTTTCTCAAATTCTACTGAATCTTCTCGGCAACAGTCTGAAATTCACAAAAACAGGGCGTATCCTACTTGCTGTAGATGTGCTAAACGAATCAGATGCGGAAATCGAAATCGAATTTAAGGTAAGTGATACTGGCATCGGAATTCCCAAAAGCCAGCTAAGCAATATTTTCAACAGTTTTACTCAGGTACACCGAAACAACCGATTCAATTCTCAGGGAACAGGCCTTGGACTTTCCATAACGAAGCGCCTTGTAGAATTGCAGCAAGGCAGCATTGAGGTGGAAAGTGAAGTTGGGAAAGGCACTATTTTCACTTTTAGATTGCGCTATTTCAAGGCCAACCAACGAGACCTTGAAACCGAATCCGAGGGAGAGGAAATTCGCTCGAATCATTTTCAAAACCTCAAAGTGCTGGTGGTGGAAGACAATAAAATAAACCAGTTACTTGCAAAGCAATTGCTTACAAGCTGGGGGGTTACAGTGGAAGTGGCGAACGACGGATTTGAAGCCATCGCAAAACTACAGCGCCGCACCTTTGACTTAATATTGCTGGACCTTCAAATGCCGGAAATTGATGGATTTGAGGTTACCCGTTTTGTGAGAAAGACAATCAAAGCGCCAGCCAACCAGATTCCAATAGTGGCCCTTACTGCGGATGCTTTCACAGAAACAAAACAACTAACCCAAAATGCCGGAATGAATGATTTCATCACGAAACCATTCCAACAAAAAGACTTGCTCAGAGTATTGCGGAAATTCTCTCCGCAGGATTATGAAATAAGGGAATCGGATGTTGCGGTTGAGATAAGCGAAAACCAAAGTATTGACTTTGAATTTATCAAAGATAAGTTTGGAAAAGACCCTGAAACATTTCGCTACATCCTCGAGGTTTTCATCAAAGACATCGCAAAAGAACTGGAATTGGTGCGTGGTTATGTTGAAAAGAACGATAACCCAAATGCAGCCAAATTGGTGCACAAACTGGTTTCAACATTTTCAGCCATGGGCATGCCAGACACCGCATTTAATACAAGCCTGATTGAAAGAATGCTGAAAGGAAATGATGACCCAATTATGATCCGTGAAAAATGGGCACAGGTGGAAAAGGAATACAACCAGGCTTCCGCCCAGGCAAAACCAGTGCTTGAAAGCCTGAATGCTTGATTTAATCAGAATTGGAAATAAATAAATGGCTGACTGTCTTCTGTGCTAAACTGAAACATAAACACCAGCATACAAAAACAGAAAACGCCCAGAACCCACACCGGGACTTTTCCACAAACCTCAAAATAAAACTCCTTTGCTTTCCATGGCAGGTAATGCAAAAGAATGGCAAGGAAAAGAATTGATAAGGGCGTAGAAAATGCATGTATTACACCTGGAAGAACTTCAAAATTCCAGGGCATCCATAATTTCTGGAACAAGTTAAAAGATGTGTTTAAATCAGCTGCTCTGAATGGTATCCAGCAAAAAACGACAAACCAGAAAGTGAGAAACCCAGCAATCCAGTCAGGGATTTTTATAGGTGCCTTTTTCTGAAAACCCTGCCAGCCTTTATGCAAGGCAAGTGCAGAACCATGCAATCCACCCCATAAAATAAACTTCAGACTTGCGCCATGCCATAGACCGCCTAAAAGCATTGTAATCAAAAGGTTTACATAGGTCATGGCTTTCCCTTTTCGATTTCCACCGAGTGGAATATAAAGGTAGTCCCGAAGCCAGACAGAAAGCGAGATATGCCAACGCCGCCAGAAATCTGTAATGCTCAAAGCCTTGTAAGGCTCATTGAAATTGGTCTTCAGGTGATACCCAAGCACAAGAGCAAGTCCTATTGCAATGTCAGTGTAACCCGAAAAATCACAGAATATCTGAAATGCATAAGCTGTCACCGCAAACCATGCTTCAATTCCGCTTGCAAGTTCTGGCTGCTCAAAAACCTTATCTGCCAAACCTGTGCTCAGCATGTCGGAAATGACGATTTTTTTAAAAAGGCCACCTAAAATCAAACCAATTGCTTTCCCGAAATCTTGCCGGTTTGATTGAAATGGGGCAGAAAGCTGGTCGGTAAAATCCCGTGCCCTGACAATGGGTCCAGCCACGAGTTCTGGAAAAAAACTAACAAAAACGGCATAATCTACCCAGCTTTTCAGCGGATTTACAATGCCACGGTACACATCAATTGTGTAACTGAGAGAGTGGAATATGAAAAAGGATATCCCAACCGGCAGTAGGATATTATCTGCATGAATTTGAAGCAAATCTTTGCAAGGCAAAATCGCTGCAAGCCAATTGTAATGGGGAATTTGAATCCCAAAACACATTTCCAGAAAGTCAGCAAAAAGGAAAGCATACTTGAAATATGCCAGAACCAAAAGGTTCATTACAATGCTGATGCCAACCAGAACTTTCTTACCTGAACCTGTTTGATTTTTCCCCATCCATTTCGCCAGAAAAAAATCCTGGGTAATGGTAAACAAAAGCAGAAGGACCGCCCAACCAGAGGATTTGTAATAGAAAAACAGGCTGAAAAAGAGGATGTACGGATTCTTAATTTCCGTACGCTTATAAACCAAGGCATACCCCCCAAGAAAAAGGGAGAAAAACAACCAAAACTCCCAGCCCGTAAAAATCAGCGGATTATCTTCCCTGTATGAAAGAAAATCAAGTAGTAAGGGAAAGTAGTCAGACAAAACCAGGGTTGCTTTTGTAAAAGGCAAAAAAAAGCAGCCGGGATTTCCGGCTGCTACTGTGAATCAAGCTGTTTTACTCAGCATTAATCTGGAACCAGCTAATAAATGGCTTATTCTTTTCGGTATCCTTTGGAGTAAGGATATAATAGTAATTACCCGGCACTACATTTTTAGATTTTGGATCCCAACCTTCTGCAGGGAAATCCCCTTCATCCACCAGTTTACCCCAACGGTTGTAAATCTTAATGGAATACTGACCATTTGAAATACCGCGAATGCGGAACACACGGTTGTTTACTGACTCCCCTTTGGTAAGTACCAAATTTGGTGGCGCACAGATTTGGGCTTTCACAGGCAAAATATAAGTACAACTTCCAAGGCTGTCTTCCTTCAGATTGTAAGTAAGAACCAGATTCTGAACAAGTGTATCGAGGAAGATGTCTCCAGGTGTGTTCAAAATTTGAAGATCCCGAATGGTATCAATAACCCCATTCACTAAACTTGTATCCTTATATTTTTCCCACTTCCATGAGTAATTACAAGATGTGCCAAGGCTGGAAAGGAACTCTGGCTTGAAAGAAAGTGGATCTCCAGGGCAGAGACTAATTTCT
>CANETC010000047.1 GCA_947441055.1 Cytophagaceae bacterium
ATCGATCTTTTTCAGGCCTTTAAAAATAAGACATTAAAATATAGGTCTTATAACGCCATCGAGGTATAAATTTGAGCCCAATGGCATTGGAATCAAATCGATCGTGGGAAAGTACTTTTGAAAAAATATGGTGGGCCGGTGATATGCCTTGGGCTGTAGAAGGCGGGATCCTTTCACCAATTTTAATGCCTCATCATCAAAAAGAGCTTGATAGAATTGATGTCCGCAATATATTGAAGCAATCAAAAGCATTGATTGCCATTTGGACAACTGAATGGGATTCTGCCCCGGGGGAGTGGTGGTGGACATGCTGCGACATTTCAGGATATGATCTTGAAAAAATTGAAAATTCAAGGGGAAAGCGAGGGGTAAAATCAGGTCTGAAGAATTGTGAAATAAGGACGGTCGAGCCTGAGGTTTTTGCCAAAGATGCTTATCCTGTTTACATCGAATCGCTGGAGTCTTACGGAGTAAATAAAAGCAGCTTACCTGATTTTCAGGTCTATAAAGATAATATTATCAAAAAAGCAGGCTATCCGGGAACCCGTTATTGGGCTGCTTATGCGGATGAAAAACTGGTAGCCTTTTCCACTTGTTTCGAGGTGGATGGCGGAGTTTCATTGGGAAGCACCAAGTCGCTGAAAGCTTACCAAAACCTCAATGTGAACAGCGCATTGTTTTATGAAATTTGTCGGTATTATCTCAATGAAACACAAGCCTCTTATGTGTCAAATGGGCGTAGAAATTTGCTTCATCCAACCTCCATCAACGATTTTTTGGAGAGAATGGGTTTTAGAAAAATATATGGAAAATTAAACCTGGAAATTTCACCACTCGCAAAATTGATTCACTATTCAAGATTGGCTGTTTGGGGAAAATTGCTTTTCATAGACCGTATTAAGCCAAATCTTTGGGAGAAAATAGAAGGCTTTGCCAAACTGATGGAAATTCAAAAAAGCTTTCAGAAAAAATGATCAGAAAGTTGATTTCAATGCTTTTTAAATTGATTTACGACAAATCTGATTTTGTTTTTTATACCATTGAACATCCTGAAACTTCAGAACGCCTTTTTTCTCAAGAGTTGAAATGCTACAACGATTTTGATTCAGGCAAGGCCGCATTTCACCGGATTTTGAAAAACTGGTACTTGCAACCACTTTTCTACCGCTTTAAGGCGGGGAAAGCAACCTTAATTACCTGGGAAGAAGATAATGAGATTCTGGCTTATGGCTGGCTGCAAAGTTGGGATCCGTTTCGCCGGAAATTCGGGAAAATTTTTGGCGATGCTACCATGCTGGGACCTTACTATACACATCCAGACCACAGGGGCAAAGGATTGTATAAAAAGCTATTGGCGTATTCTGTTTCCCTGTCGCCGAAAGAAAAATCCATTGCCATTTACACTTCGCCTGAAAATATTTCTTCTCAGAAAGGAATCGAAGCAAGTGGTTTTACAAAAATGGGAATGTACAGGGTTCGGTTTTTTTTCAGACTTTTTAGCAAGGTTGAGAAGCTGTAAAAAAGCTAATTATTATTTAACTGCCTGTCGGCAAAAAAATTCTATTTGTTAGGTTAATAAGAATCCTTGTACGATTTGAAATTCCGGACGAGGACTCGATGTTTGGGCGCTGAAATAAGCATGAGAAACAAAAGCAATACGAATCTAAAAAGTTTGTACGCTTTGTAAGAAGTGATCCCGTTTGGATTCGAACCAAAGACCTACTGCTTAGAAGGCAGTTGCTCTATCCAACTGAGCTACGGGACCATATTTTTTGTGTCGCAAAATTGACACAAATGGATTAATGTTTTCTATCCTTTTGCTCCCGTTTGGATTCGAACCAAAGACCTTGGCGCCGAGGCGCCATCGCTCTATTCAACTGAGCTACGGGACCATATTTCTTGTGTGGCAAAATTGACACAAATGGATTAATGTTTTCTATCCTTTTGCTCCCGTTTGGATTCGAACCAAAAACCTTGGCGCCGAGGCGCCATCGCTATATCCAACTGAGCTACGGGACCATTAATTTTTTCGAAGCGCAAATTAAGCTAAAATTGCATTTCAATTTCTCTTTGATGCGCTGTTTGTTGAAATTATTGTTTCTTTTTATTGTTCAGCTTTCCGGGTTTTCCCAGGATCGTATGAAGCAGAACAACAGAAATCAAGAAAGAATCCAAACCGGGGCTTTTCGTTTTTCTGGCAAAGAAGAGCGCCGGCAAGAGTCTGGTGTGCAATCCAATCCAAATCGTTATGGACTCAACCCTGTACGAAATGAACTCGCTGAATCTTCCCGCCAGCAAACAAACCGTGATGCATTACCCAAACTTTCACCGGGCTGGCAATCGGATCTTTTGCGCCAAAGACATCAGCAGAATAATAATTTATCTGGAAAAGTTGCAGCCAACCCTGGAATGTTGCGCGCTTCAGCAAAATCATCTAAGGCCAGGCATTTGTCATCATCAAAATTTTAAAGGGTCAATTCGATTGGAATCTATTTGACTCATATTTGAAAAATCAAACAAAAATCCTTCCATTATTTCTTCCAACCCAATGAAAAAGCGCAGGCCCCAGGACTCATTTGTTAGTTCCACTGAATTTGTTCTACCCAATGATACCAATACCTTAAACAACCTAATGGGTGGGCGGATGATGCATTTGATGGACATTGTTGCCGCTATTTCAGCCCAAAGGCATAGCGGAAGAATAGTGGTAACAGCCTCTGTGGATAACCTCAATTTCTCAAAGGCAATTCCTCTCGGTTCTATTGTAACCATTTCGGCCAAGGTTACCAGGGCTTTCAATTCATCGATGGAGATACATGTTGTGGCTGACATTGAAGACAACATCAGGGGGGTGCATGCCCGTTCCAATGATGCGTTCTTCACCTTTGTGGCCGTGGACCAGAATGGACGCCCGATTGATGTACCTGAAATAGAACCAGAAACGGAAGAAGAGTGGAAACTTTACAATGGCGCAATTCGCCGCCGCCAGGTAAGGTTAATTTTAGGTGGCCGTATGAAACCAGAAGATGCCGAGGATTTGAAGGCTTTATTCATACCAAACACTCAAGGTTGATAAAGGATGAATGGTTCTGGTAAAGGCAGAATCAATTATTCTTTCACGAATTTGAATGGAAGTCGACCATTTCGGGTAGCCAGAAACCCGATATAAAGTCCGGAAGGCAGTGTAGACAAGTCTTGCAATTCAATTGAATTACCATTTGCCATTTGTCTCCAGTTCAATGATTGACGGCCATCAGGACTTTGTACTTGAATGGTGACCTCTTCATTAAGGTTTTCTGACAGGTTTAGCCGAACTTTTGAATTCGCTGGATTGGGAAAAATTTGAATTTCTCTCTCTTTAAAAATGGATTTTGTGGCAGTTGGGCTTCCCCTGTAAATCCGTACATAATCCAGTTCAAGCACACCTAAATTGAAATTAGAAGCGATATTTGGCTGGATCGCCAGATTCAATATAAGATATTGGTCCAGGTTAAAAGGCCAGGTTTCTGCGTTTTTATCTTGAGGATTATAAATGTAATGCGTAATGCCATCTACTTTGAAAATCAAGCGACTCGGATACCATTCAAGGCTGTAGGTGTGAAACTCTGAAAAGGCAGTGGAAAGGAATTTTCCCCCATAATTGACGGTTGCACCGAAGCTGGAAGGTGTGTGGATGGCACTTTGAACATAGTTGGGATTGTTTCCCCAGTGTTCCATAACATCAATTTCTCCACAGGCAGGCCAGCTTTTGTTGCCAAAACCCTGCGTTTGCCAGTAAGCGCCTTGTTCATTGATATTCTTTCCCAACAACCATAAGGCGGGCCAGGTGCCTACTGCGGAAGGAAGTTTGGCGCTGAATTCTACCTTGCCATAGGTGAAGGCAAATTTAGAGTTTAGCCGGGCAGATGTAAATTGTTTTGTTTGTCCCTGGTCTGTAAAAACCTCTCTGCGTGCGGTGATTTTGAGTGTTCCGTTGCTTACAGATGCATTTTGGGTTCTGTTGGTGTAATGTTGAATTTCGTCGTTAAACCAGCTTCCTCCTGCCGGAAGTTTGGTTTGATGAAACCAGCGGCCAGCATCTATCGCGCCATTGCCCTCAAATTCATCGGCCCAGATAAGGTTGTTGTAATTGGGTTCATAGGCAACCGACCCGTCGAAACTAAAATCATCGATAAAAGCCAGCACCTGGCTGTTGTTGTTTTCTCCGTTGATCTGGATTAACACCCGGTTGAAATCCGTTCGCTGGATAGGTGGTCCTGAATTGGGGTTGAAATTGAGCCAGGCATCCTGTTGAAAATTAAAGCTTACCACTTGCCATTGGTTAAGTACAATGGGTTTTATGATTTCACTTTGACTGGTCCATGGATCGGTAATTGTTCCATCCTGTAGTTTGAGGGAAACCTGGTTGGCTTGGTTGCCGGTAATCCCCGAGGAGGGTACATAAATTTTCAGAGTAAAGGTGTGGTTGGCAGAAAGATCAAAATCCAGAGGAATATCGAAGCGTATGTTCGCATATTGTCCCCCAACATCCTGGTAACGAAGTACTTTGGCAGAAGAATTCTGGCTCCCGGCAGCTGGGTTTGCGGTGCCCAGTTCAAGCAGGCAATCGTCGTTTGCCCAGGCATTGATGTTTCCATTTCCCTCAAAATCATCCTGCAAAGTCTGCGTTTGTGCAAGGCTTTGAAATGAAGTAATTAAAGCAGTAAGGATAAAAAAGAAGGAGAGAGAAAGTCGATTCTGAACCATGAAAATAGGATTACCAGTAAGTGTCTGGATTCTGCGTAAATATAACCTTGAACCTTGATACTATTTGCTTTTCCTCTGTCCTGGAGTCTCAGGCTCAGGTTCTTCTCAAAATCTTTTCGGCCCTGCATCATGAGAAATAATGTTTGATATAGTTTCCTGGTTCAACCTTCAAAATTCGTTTTACCTCGTTTTTGTGGATTAGATTGACGATCTTATTTGAAGGAGGACACAATTTATAATTGGAAAAACTTAAATAAGTTATAAAAGGAATTCACAAGTTTCAGGAAAGCAGAATACAAAAAAAATACCCTATTTTTGATTTCCAAAGCCGATTCCTAATGGGTAGTAATCAGGAAATAATTTTCCAACTTAGTCAAATAAAATCCATTCTGATGGAACAGGGAATAGAGCGTATTGGGGTTTTTGGTTCAAGGTTGCGTGGAGAAAATAAAGCGGATAGTGACCTTGACATTCTCCTTCATTTCAGGCAGGGTTGCGAAAATTTTACCAGCTTGAATAAAGCCTGTGATCTTTTGGAAACATCTTTTCCCAATTTACACTTAGACATAGTTACGCTCAATGGACTTAGTCCTTATTTAGGGCCATACATTTTGAAAGAGGTAGTCTATGTCTAAACAGTACCAAGAATATCTTCGTCATATATTGCTTGAATGCCTTTGGTTGCAAAGCCAATTTTCTCAAGCAATATAAATAGATGCGTTTATTGCTGATGAAACGTTGAAAAGAGCAACGGTTCGAAGTCTTGAGATTATTGGCGAAGCCACTAAAAAAATCCCCGCCGATCAGAAACTTAGATGGCCTAAAATTGCTTGGAAAAATATGGCAGGAATGCGGGATCGGCTTATCCACGACTATATGGGTGTGAATTACCTGATTGTCTGGGATGTGGTAAAGAATTTTATTCCTGATTTGACGATTCAAATCGAAAGCATTTTGGCAGAAGGATAGCTCTCAATGTCTTTGATTATTCTTTATTCGTTTGTAATAGCCATCAGTCCATAAGGAATCTCAGCCCCCTGCAAATATTAAAATTCCATTCTGACGCTTTTTCGGACTTATTGTCGTAAAAGAGAAAGCTTTTCAGCTGATTATCAGTCAATTTGGCGTTTTTTCGGAGAAGGAACATGCTTTGCTATGGACTGGGCATAACCCATAAGACATGAACCTTAATAATTTCACAGTCAAAAGTCAGGAGGTTGTGCACAATGCAGCCCAGCTGGCTTCCGATCGACAAAACCCCGCCATAGAAAAGGCACACATTCTTTCTGCCCTGGTTTCAGAAAAGGATCAGCTCCTCAATTTCGCTTTTAAGAAACTGGGCATTTCTGAAACGGCCCTCACCATTGGTCTTACATCCATCCTCGATGGAATGCCCAAGGTTTCGGGTGTCGGAAGTCCCAACTTGAGTAACCCAGCTTTCGAATCATTTCAAATTGCCATTCAATCCCTGAAGGATTTTGGCGATGAATATGTGGCCGTCGACCACATTCTTCTTGGTTTGTGCAAGGGAAGTGACCCGGTTGCACGCCTTCTTCAAGACACAGGCATCACAGAAAAACCCCTCAGGAAGGTGATGCAGGAAATTCGGGCAAAACAAAAAATTACCGACCCCAATGCCGAATCAAAATTTAAAGCACTGGAGAAATATTCTGTAAACCTAAACCGACAGGCGCTCGATGGCAAACTCGATCCGGTTATTGGCCGCGATGATGAAATCCGGCGCTTGCTTCAGATTCTCAGTCGCCGGACCAAGAACAACCCAATTCTTCTCGGTGAACCCGGCGTTGGAAAAACGGCCATTGTAGAAGGACTCGCACAACGAATTGTTTCTGGGGATGTGCCCGAAAATCTGAAATCGAAGCAGGTAATCTCCCTCGATATGGGCTTGCTGGTGGCGGGCGCCAAATACAAGGGTGAATTTGAGGAAAGGCTCAAAGCTGTAATCAAGGAAGTGATTGATGCTGAAGGCGAAATCATTCTTTTTATTGATGAAATCCACACACTCATCGGAGCTGGCGGCGGTGGCGAATCGGCCATGGATGCAGCCAACCTACTCAAGCCTGCCCTCGCACGAGGTGAGCTTCATGCCATTGGCGCGACCACGCTTAAAGAATACCAGAAGCACATAGAAAAAGACAAAGCCCTGGAACGCCGTTTTCAGGAAGTGTATGTGGACGAACCCGATTTGCCGGCTTCCATTTCGATTCTTCGTGGCATTAAGGAAAAATACGAATTGCACCATGGCGTGCGCATAAAAGACGACGCCATTATCGCCTGTGTGGAATTGTCTAACCGATACCTGACCGACCGCTTTTTGCCGGACAAAGCCATCGACCTTATGGATGAAGCGGCAAGTAAACTCCGCATAGAAATTGATTCTTTGCCGGAGGAACTCGACAGCATTCAGCGCCAGATTATGCAGCTGGAAATTGAAAGAGAAGCCATCCGTCGTGAAAAAGATTTGGAAAAAGAGCAGGGCCTCAGCAGGGAGATTGCCGAGCTTTCTGAAAAACGAAATGAACTCAGGGCGCAGTGGGAAGGCGAAAAAGAGGTAATTCAGGGCATCCGGAAAGAAAAAGAAAGCATCGACCGACTTAAGATTGAAGCCGATCAGGCAGAAAGGTCAGGCGATTATGGCAAGGTGGCAGAATTGCGTTATGGCAAAATCCGTGAAGCAGAGGAGCGCCTGGAATCTTTTAACCAAAAGATGCAGGAAAATCAGAAAGGTTCCATGTTGAAGGAGGAAGTACTTGCCGATGACATCGCGGAAGTGGTGTCCAAATGGACGGGAATTCCCATCTCTAAAATGCTGCAATCTGACCGAGAAAAACTACTTCATCTTGAAACCGAACTCGGTAAGCGTATTTCCGGTCAGCATGAAGCCATCGCTGCAATTTCGGATGCAGTTCGTCGGAGCCGCGCCGGATTGCAGGATCCACGCAGGCCAATCGGTTCTTTTATTTTCCTTGGTCCCACAGGCGTTGGTAAAACTGAAGTGGCAAAAGCCCTGGCCGATTATCTATTCAACGATGAAAATGCGATGGTTCGCATCGATATGTCGGAATACCAAGAAAAGCATGCCGTAAGCCGACTTGTAGGAGCGCCTCCCGGATATGTGGGCTACGATGAAGGTGGCCAGCTGACCGAAGCGGTTCGCAAGCGACCGTATTCGATTGTGCTGCTCGACGAAATCGAAAAGGCCCATCCGGATGTTTTCAACATCCTTTTGCAGGTGCTCGACGAAGGCCGGCTTACCGACAACAAAGGCCGCACAGCCAATTTCCGGAACACCATCGTAATCATGACCAGCAACATGGGCGCCTCCATCATTCAGGATAATTTTAGCCAGATCAATGATGAGAATGCCTTCGACATCATCTTCGAAACGAAAGACCAGGTAATGGAAATGCTAAAACGCAGCATTCGCCCGGAGTTTTTAAACCGAATAGATGAAGTCATCATGTTCCGACCGCTCAGCCGCGAAGAAATCCGGCAAGTGGTGGACATTCAATTCGCAATCCTCAAAAAGCGTCTTGAAGACAATGGCATTCATGTAGATGCCGAGCCGGCTGTGCTCGATTTTCTCGCAGAAAAAGGCTACGATCCGGCTTTTGGCGCCCGGCCACTCAAGCGCGTTATGCAGCAGCGCATCATGAACCCAATGTCCAGAGAAATTCTCTCCGGACAAATCAGCAAAGATTCTGTCATCATGCTCACCCTCGATGATGTTGAAATCCGATTCGAAAACCTGAGCAGTCTGCCACTCGAAAAGTAATTTGACAACAGGAGCTAAAAGGCCTTTTTTATGCAGGAAGGGCCTTTTTTTTGGGCGTGCCCCCAGCAATAAATTGCCGGGGTCTGGCTATCCGCCCCTCAAATTTCGGGGCTACTATCCATCACGCGGGCATTGGTGTTTTGCCGAGCGGTAGTTCAGTATTTTTCCTGCGGAAAGTATCCTTATGGAAAAATGCATCAGCTTCTTTTTCCACTTTAGGATTTTTTAAGATGGGGTTTCGGAATTTTGGCCCAATCATTGCAGTCCAATTCAGAAACCCCGGGCAATCATTATGGCCAAAAGCCGATTTTCAGCAACAATAGATCCTCGCGACAAAAAGCCGCTTTCTAAAAACTCATTAAAACAAGCCTGGCGGATCTTCGGATTTCTTCGGCCTTACCGCGTTTTATTCATTTCCGGCATGGTGGTGCTCTTGTTATCAGGCCTTACTTCCATGAGTTTTCCATTTATCGCCGGGCAACTTGTGGACTCAGTCAGCAGCGTTTTCCGCAAATGGACAAGAAATGAAATTGCACTGACGATGTGCGGTGTTCTGCTTGTGCAGGCTTTTCTGAGTTTTATGCGCGTGGAGATTTTTTTCAGGGTAAGCGAGCAATCGATGCGCGACATCCGTTTTCGATTGTTTAGCAAAATTATGTCGCTGCCAATTTCCTTTATCGAAAAGCGCAGGGTGGGGGAGTTAACAAGCCGGCTTACTTCTGATGTGACTCAACTTCAGGATATTTTGTCTTTTATTTTGGCGGAGTTTGTGCGACAGGTACTCACAGTGGTACTTGGTTTGGGCATCATTTTTTGGGTTTCTACCCGACTTTCACTTGTGATGCTGGCCTCATTTCCATTCATTGTGGTGGGTGGAATCATTTTTGGGAAATTCATCCGGAAGCTTTCCAAGAAAGTGACAGATGACCTTGCCGCAGCCAATACCATTGCAGAAGAATCCCTGCAATCCATCAATACTGTAAAATCCTTTACAAACGAGGCTTATGAGGCCAATCGGTATTATGTGGCTTTGCAAAATGTGCTCGGTAATTCTCTGCGTTCAGCAAGGTTTCGGGGCCTCTTTATTTCAACAGTAATCTTTTCTGTTTTTGGCGGTATTGTGCTGGTACTTTGGTATGGACTTGGCCTAGTGGAAAGTGGTGATTTAACCATTGGCAAGCTGGTTTCCTTTATTTTATACACCACATTTATTGCCGCCGCCGCTGGTGGCCTTGGCGATTTGTATGGCCAGATTCAAAAAACCATTGGTTCTTCGGAGCGGATACTTGAGATTTTGGATGCTGATGCAGAGGAAGATTCAGTAGAAAATGCCATTGATCCAGGTCGTGCCGGAGGTGCAATCGAGTTTAAGAATATTGTTTTTGCCTATCCTTCCAGGGAAGAAGTAGAGGTGCTTCAAGGATTAAATCTCAGTATTTCCCCAGGGCAGAAAGTGGCCTTGGTTGGAAAAAGTGGTGCTGGAAAATCCACCATTGTGCAACTGCTGATGCGGTTTTACAAGCCTGGTTCCGGAGAAATTTCTTTGGATGGGCGCAACATCCATGAAGTAAAACTGGAAGCACTTCGCCGAAACATTGGCATTGTGCCTCAGGAAGTCCTGCTTTTTGGCGGTACCATTATGGAAAATATCAGCTACGGAAAGCCAGGCGCCAGCCTTGATGAAATTGTGCAGGCCGCCAGAAAAGCGAATGCCTGGGAGTTTATTTCAGGTTTCCCCGATGGTTTAAGTACAGTTGTGGGTGAGCGTGGAATAAAACTTTCCGGTGGTCAGCGCCAGCGCATTGCCATTGCCCGCGCCATTCTGAAAGACCCTGCCATCTTAATTCTGGATGAAGCTACTTCTTCGCTCGATTCGGAATCAGAACGCCTGGTTCAGGATGCTCTTGATTTGCTGATGGAAAACCGAACCACCATCATCATTGCCCACAGGCTTGCCACCATTAGAAAAGCAGACAACATCTTCGTTCTTCAGGATGGAAAAATCCTGGAGCAAGGAAGTCACGATGAATTGATGGAACTTGGCGAAGGCTTTTATGCCCGGCTTGTGAAAATGCAACTTGATTGGGTGGAAGGCTAAAGGCCTACCGGCTCAAGGCATAAAAGTGATGTGTCCTGTTTTTACCAGCTTATTTGTCCTTCCCAGAAGGGAATAAGAAACCCGATAAAAATAGCATCCTGGAATCAGGTCGCTTCCATTCCAGTCGTTCAGGTAGTTGTCGAAGGCTTTTACTTCTTTCCCCCAGCGGTCATAAACATTGACTTCTGTTTTCTCACTGCAAGAAAATCCTGGGCTTTCCACAGTCCAAACCTGATTGGCTTTTTCGCCTGAAGGAATGACCAGATTGGTTGGAACTGGATTGCAAACGATGATTTCCTTTTTCAAGGTATCACTGCAATTGTTTTCTGGCACATAAACCAGCAAAGTGTGTTTTCCGGTGCCTGCATTGATTGGGTCAAATTGATTCTGGTTTACACCAGGTCCAGAAAACTGCCCTGTGGCCGGTTGTGCAATTAATTTCAGCGCCGGGTCGCCCAGCAAAACTACCGGAGGAAGTTCTGCCTTCAAATCAATTACCGGCGTTACAGCTATTCCAACTGGAATTGTCAAAACCCTATCGATAGTCAAGCAAGTTTCGCTAGTGCGTACCAAACATTTTATGGAATCGCCTGCCTCAATTCCCGGTACTGTGTAGTTTGCGCCTGTTGAAGAACTCTGTGTATTGTTCAGAAACCACCTGAAAGTTGGGTTATCACCACAATTTTCAGTTTGCACAAAAAACTTTAACGGTTCTCCTTCACAAGCAATGCTGTCTTCAGGAACAACAATTGCAATTGGAGTTCTTAGGGGCTTTAGACTGACAACAAATCGGTTTGAAACCGCAGTGTCGGGCAAGGCGCAAAAAGCATTGCTATTGAGCGTACAAGTTACGGTATCTCCATCCTGTAGAATTGAACTGGTAAAAACAGAGTCAGTTCCCAAAACAGGACCATCGTTAATTCTCCATGCAAACTGTGGAGAATTGCCTCCGGAATCTGGTTTTGAAACAAATCGCATCGGTTGACCAAGGCAGGCGCTTGTGTCTTTTGTTGAAATGGTGATGGATGGACTTGCCGTTCTTTCAAGGCCGGAAACAGCCAGAATGAATGCCCTGTTACTTTGATTTCCAATAATGCCCGAATTGCTGACCTCAAGAGAAACAAGTGTTTTTTCGCAAGGCAAAACGAAATCGAGGTTTCTGAATCTTGGATTTCCCTGTTGAGCGGCTTCATAATCACCGGGATTAATTGGTCCGTCTTTCCGCTTTACCCGGCCGTAGCCTGAAAAAGTTTGCGGAACAATTGTATTAAACCAATCCTCAATGGTTTTATTTAAAAGCTGGGTTGTGCCATCAGAAAACTGAAACCGGATGCTCACTTGTGCATCTCCTTCGGTGGCCATAGAAAGCAGACTGAAATCTGTGTAACGCGCTGGTTGAACAAGTTCAAGAATTCCGGATTCTCCAGCCATCAGGTAAAGCACATTGTTAGAATCGAAGGGCGCCATTTGAAACTTCCGGCCTGGAACAGAAAAAGTGCCACTGTTGGGCAATCCGTAAAGGTTGGCAGGTTGAAATCCATTAGCATTTGCAAATTGCTTGGTGCAAAGCACATAGTTTGATGGGCTGATGGCATCCATCTCCTTTGTGGTGGTGGCAAGGGCACTGTTGCCGTCGCCGTCTGCAATTACATCATGGTTATAGCCCTTAACTTTAATAGGGTTGTAAATCTGGGCTTTAATTTGTTGGAGGCCAATGAAAAAAACCGCAAGTGCAAGAATCAGTACTTTCATGGAATGCAATAATGTGGATTTTGAATGAATGTCAAAATCTAAATGACCTCAATTGCGCATTGATGCAGCGCTTAATTGCCTTTTGTACATTTGAATCGTATTTTCCAATCCGAAATAAAGGGCATCGCATACAAGTGCATGGCCAATCGAAACTTCCAGAAGATTGGGGATTTTGGAAGCAAAGAAAGCAAGATTCTCAAGGCTTAGGTCGTGACCGGCATTCAAACCGAGGCCCGCTTCAGTTGCCCATTTTGCAGCTTGTACAAAAGGCAAAATGGCGCTTTTCCTATCCTTTGAGTAGTTTGCAGCGTAGGGTTCTGTGTAAAGTTCGATGCGGTCTGCGCCGAGTTCGGCGGCTTTAAAAATTCGATCTTTGTCAGGTTCCATAAATATTGAAACACGGATGCCATTTTGCTTGGCCACCGAAATAATTTCCCGTAAAAAATCGAAGTGTTTTATCGTATCCCAGCCTGCGTTTGAAGTAATGGCATCGGGCGGATCAGGTACCAGAGTGAGCTGGTCTGGTTTTACCTCCAGAACCAGGTCCATCAAATTCTTGTCCGGGTATCCTTCAATGTTGAATTCTGTTTTTACCAAAGGCTTCAATTGCCTCACATCGCTGTATCGAATATGCCTTTCATCGGGCCTTGGATGCACCGTTATCCCTTGTGCACCAAATAGTTCGCAATCCATCGCCACTTTAAGGAGGTCAGGATTATTGCCGCCCCTGGCATTTCGAAGGGTAGCAATTTTGTTGATGTTTACGCTGAGTCTGGTTTCCATTTTAGCTTTCGTAATGGGGTAGGGGATGGCCCGCAAGGTATTCAGCTCCGCTCATTTTTCGTTTTCCTTCTGGTTGAAGTTCTACAATTTTCAGCCAGAAATCACCACAAGCAAGTCCGAGTTCCTGCGGTCCTATTTTACCCAAAGTACCAGGGACAATTTCTTTGGATGGTTTTTCTGTTTGCTGGCTGGTATGAATTTTCAAGTTCTTGTTTTCATACTCTAAAAAAGCACCTGGATATGGGTTTAATCCCCGAATCTGGTTGTGAATTTCAAATGCATTTTGCTCACAATGTATGCGGCAATCTTCTCGGAATATTTTCGGGGCCGGGCATGTTTTCGAATCATCTTGAGGAAAGGGCCTGATAGACTCATCGCATAATCCAATCACAGTTTGCCACACCAGATCAGCACCCTGGTGCATCATCCTTTCATAAAGACTTCCGGCAGTTTCATTTTCTTCAATTTCGATTTTTTCCTGAAGCAGGAGATCGCCGGTATCAATTTCCTGTTGAAGCATGAAGGTGCTGATGCCACTTAGTTTTTCGCCAGCCATAATGGCGCGGTTGATTGGGGCAGCCCCTCGGTAAGCGGGAAGCAAGGAAGCATGGAGATTGAATGTTCCCAAAACCGGCATTTTCCACACGGTTTCCGGAAGCATTCTAAATGCCACTACGATTCCAAGCTCAGGCTGTAGAGATTGTAAATGCGCTTGAAAATCAGGGTCCCTAAGTTTTTCGGGTTGTAAAACCGGGATGTTGTGGGCTTGCGCCAGAATCTTGACTGGACTGCTTTGTATGTGTAATCCACGGCCTGCGGGTTTATCGGGGGCGGTGAGAACGCCGACAATATTGGCACCTGAATTAATCAACTTTTCAAGAACTGTAGCTGCAAATTCAGGTGTGCCTGCAAAAAGGATTCTGATCTTCTTCGCTTCTTTCATGCCTCAAAATAACAAATGAATCTGTGAATGCTGCGGTTGCTTGGGGAAATCTTCTAGTCTATTTTCAGCATGCTTGATTAACTTGCGTCTGGCATTGCCCATTTTAACCATGGGGATTCCTTAATTAAAGTATGAAGACCAAAGAAGAAATCGTCAGCGATTGGCTGCCAAGATATACCGGAACGCCTTTAGACCAGTTTGGTAAGTATATTCTGCTCACCAATTTCATCAATTATGTGCAGATGTTTTCGGACAAGTTTGGTGCACCCATTATTGGACTTGATAAGCCAATGCAAACGGCTACTGCCAATGGAATCACCATCATCAATTTTGGCATGGGTTCGGCAATGGCAGCCACAGTAATGGATTTGCTCAGTGCAATCAATCCGGCTGCGGTCCTTTTTCTTGGAAAATGTGGTGGACTTAAAAAGAAAACAGCCATCGGCGATCTTATTCTTCCAATCGCGGCGATCAGAGGAGAAGGAACATCCAACGATTACTGCCGGCCTGAGATTCCGGCTTTGCCTTCATTCCGTTTGCAACGTGCGGTTTCTTCGATGATAAAGAAACACGAACTGGATTATTGGACTGGCACTGTGTATACCACCAACCGAAGGGTTTGGGAGCATGATGATGTTTTCAAAGAATATTTGCGGGAGCTGAGGGCCATGGCCATTGATATGGAAACAGCCACCATTTTTGTGGTTGGGTTTGTAAACAATATCCCCAAGGGCGCACTGCTTCTTGTTTCTGACAATCCAATGGTTCCGGAAGGTGTCAAGACTTCAAAATCAGACACAAAGGTTACCAGCTCATTCGCAGAAAAGCATCTTCAGGTAGGCATTGATTCTTTGCTGGAGCTTGCCAACTCAGGAGAATCGGTAAAACACCTGAGATTCGAGTAATTCCGGATTTTTTAGCCTTTCCTGAAAAGGTTTTTTATCTCGCCAAGCTTGCTAGTTTCGTCCTTTTTCTTTGGAGCAATATTGCCATAGCCGTATCCATAACCGTAACCGTACCCATAGCCTTTTAGTCCGAATTCGCTGAAGTTCAGTACAATGCCAATGTTGGTGTTTTTCTTGTCAGAGATAAGAGAAGCAGGTACCGCAAGCATTTTTTTATCCAGATATCCAGATCGAACAATGTAAAGAACGAAGTCTGCGTATTCAATTACAGGATAAGAGTCTGCAACAAAACCGATTGGAGATAAGTCTGTAATGACATAATCGAATTTCGATTTGAGATTTTCGAGTAAATCAAACAAACGGGGCTTCATCAAAAGTTCGGCAGGGTTTGGAGGAATTGTCCCGGCAGAAACGATGTAAAGATTTTCCTTTCCTTCCACTGGAAAAATAATGTCATCGAAAGCCATATTGGAATTGGCAATGAAGTTTGAAACACCATCTCTGTCCTCAATTCCCAGGTATTCAGGCAATTTTGGCATCCTAAGATCGAGCCCAACCAAGACCACTTTTTTACCAGTACTGGCCAAAGACATGGCCAATTTGATGGAAGTAAAAGTCTTTCCTTCTTTAGGAATTGTGGATGTGATTGCAATGGTTTTCCCAATGCCTGGCGTATCCGAGAGCACATAGGCAAGGTTTGCCCGCAACATCCGAAAGGCCTCTGAAATGGCAGTCCGATAATTGGATTCAACCGTTCCTGATAGATCGTCTGTTTCAAATGGTACTTCTCCCAGAACCGAAAAATTGTACCTGGCAAGATCTTTAACAGATTTTACTTTGGTGTTGAATATTTCGGCCAGAACGAAAATGCTGAGCGGAATTAAAATGCCAGCCAGCAAGGCCACTAAATAAACAGTAGAAGTTTTCGGGAAAACAGGTCCATCGATGGAATAGGGCGCCTCAATTATTTTTGAATTTCCAACTGTGGCTGCTTGTGCCATTTCATTTTCTTCCCTTTTCTTCAAAAGGTGAAGAAATAAATCCTCCATAATTTGTTGTTGTCGGAAAATTCCTCTGAACTCTCTTTCAAATTTTGGGAGGTGTGAAAAACGATTATTAAAAGAATTGCCCTTGGTCCTCAACCCTTTTAATCTGATTTCCAATGCGGAACGCCAGTTCTTTAAACTTTTCTCAATGGATGTACGCAAGGAAGATAGGTTGGCCTCCATTTTTTGAATGTTCGGATTTTGTGCATTCGCATACTGAAGCTGCTGGTTTCTCTCGCTTACTATTTTGTTGTACTCATCCGTCATTCGGTTGATACTCGCCTCTTCCAATCCCAGATTAGATGGCAAAAGGTCATTGAAGCCATTGGTTTTCTTAAGGTATTCAAGAAGGAAATTGACCAGAGAAACTTGAATTTCATTATCCGTAATTTGCTTTTCGTTTTCATTTTCACGGGCAATAATGGAACTGGCATCCAGCTGAACATCCATTAATCCGTTTTTAGTTTTGAAATTTTCTCCCTGTTGTTCCAAGGTTGAAAGTTCATCTTGAATAAGTTGTAGCCTGTCATTGATAAAAGCAGATGTATTCAGGCCTATTCGATTTTTCTCCCTGATTCCATCAATTTCATATTCCTTAATTAATCCATCCAGAATAACATTGTTCCGTTCTTGGCTTGTACCCTGAAGTCTTAAATTAATGGTTGTGCCCGCACTTTCATCGGCGAAATTTGTAATTATGGATGTCCGTAATTGGGCAATACAGGGTTCAATGGAGGTGACAAGAACTTCCATTGTCATTCCTTTCCATTTATCCGCCATTAAAACGGTACGCCTTACAACCATGTAATCTGGTCTTTTGGGCAACATTATCTTGTCTCCGTATTTGTAGGAAACAGGTGCTAAACCATTAAATGTTGCTTCAAAACGATTTTCATCGATAATCTTAAGGAAGAAGGAAATATTCTTGACATTGTGGTTGAGGGTGTCTTCCAAGTAATAAGAAATGTCAATTGGGTTTTCTTCATAAATTTCTTTCCGCTGGATTTTGGTATGGTTTCCAATCAGGTAAAACCGCTGATATAATTTAAGTTTTGAAACAACGGCACTTAAAATTGCCTGGGATTTCAGAATTTCTAGTTCATTGTTAATGTTGTTTTTTGGAGAAACAGGCAAATTAAGTTCGGATAAAAAGCCAAGCTCCTTGTTTTCTTGTTTCACAATAATGGACGCCCTCGATTCATATCTTGGAATTGAGTACCGCATGAAAAAAAATGCAATTGCAAAGGATAAGGAGCAGGTTAAAAGGAACCATTTCCAGTTTCTAAAAACCCTGTCTTTGATTTCGCCCAGATTTAGACCATCCTCTTCTTCCTGATTTTCCCTTACTGAATTGAAAATAGATTCCATTTTTATCTGTAAAAGAAAAGCATTGTGGTAAGAATCAGGGATACAATCGACATTGCCATAGGGCCTGTGGAACGCAAAAGTGTTGGTTGAATTAACCCTGTTTTGTTGGGTCGTACATAAATCAGGTCGTTTTGTTTCACTAAAAAGACGGGTGAGCTAAAAATGGAGGTGGAAGTGAGGTCCACAAGATACTCTTTGCGTTCATTGTTTTCTTCCCTCCAAATGATGATTTCTTTTCTGTCTGCGTTCGAGGTTAAATCTCCTGCTATTGCCAAAACCTCAAGTAAGTTGGCCTTGTTGTTTACAATTTTTATATACCCGGGTGTTTTTACTTCACCTAAAACGGATACCATAAAATTAAATATCCGAACCTGAACCACCGGGGTTTTAATAAGTTCTTTAAGTTTGTTGGTAATCGATATTTCAGCTTCCTCACGATTTAATCCAGCCAATTGAATCTTTCCCAGAATGGGTATGGCCACATCTCCTTTTGAATCTACAACAAAAGTATTGGGTGGACTATCCTGGCCAATTCCAGGACCTGATCCGGCTCCAGAAGAAAAATAAAAAGGCAATGCAGATTCTGGGTCAAGTCCGGCAATTTTGATTTCCACTCTGTCGCCTACCTGAATTATTGGGTAATTGTATTGGCTATTGGCGATAACAGATTTTTTTTCACCATTATTTAAATACACAAATCGCTGTTTTAATCCACAGGAGTTTGTAAGCAGGAACAGAAGAAATAGTTTTTTAAAATTCAATTTCAGGGATTTTGCTTTTATATGGAAACAAAGTTAACAGAATTTCAGTGGAGAGGCATCTATCTGCGAATCATTCCCTGATGTTCAGATTAATCTCCAAATTGACAATCCCTGATTCTTCAAAATTAGATACCAAAAGTACCTTTAAAGACAGAGTTCGATGGAGTATTATCTTTTGAATTTGTGGTCCCGACAAGAATCGAACTTGTATCTAAAGTTTAGGA
>CANETC010000048.1 GCA_947441055.1 Cytophagaceae bacterium
AACATTGATGGGCCATTCTACGGACTTGGAGTTGATGCAGTTTGGTGGTCTTCATCTCTGAATGGAACAAATAAGGCATGGAGCAGACTGTTAACTAAAGGCGACGGAAGTTCAGCCCGTTTTGATTATCACACAAAATCTTATGGCTTCTCTGTACGCTGCCTTAAGGATTGAAAAATGAGGCGCCGTTGATTCTCCCGCTTTGGCGGGTTTTTCATTGGATGTTTTTATTTTTCCCAATCTTGGTTACAATTCCAACAACCGAGCAGATGTTGGGGTAAGGGCTGGAAATTTTCAGCCCTTACAGTTTTTGTAGCGGTGGATTGCATCTGTCCTTAGTCTTGCGAAGCGGACTAAGGACGACTAATACACCCGGGGACTCTGTCCCGGCATGCCTTAACATCATCAAATAGAAGTCTCTCCGCCCTTGTTGATGTTGTCTGCATCACGGATTAATAGGAGGGATTTCGCGGATTTTACGAGTTGATTCTGTGCAATTAGCGTAATCCGATTCATCTGTGTTTCTGCCTTTTTTGAATAGTAACTTATTTTGGCTGGAAGCCATACAATGGTCGGAATTTGGCAGAGCCACGCCACATTGTAGCTAAACTACCTGGGTATTTTCCGTAAACCATGTCAGGTAACCCTCTACCTGAGAAGCGAGAAAATACGGCAGATTGAGTAGTCGATATATTTTGCCTGAGGGTGTTTTTGCAGATGAAATGCTGAGTCCGCCGGCGTATAATCGCACAGCAAGTGTATGCGGCGCCTCTTCCATGTACTGATGCAGGGAGCGGAGCTTTCCTTCCTTCCCTGATTTTACCTCCACAGGAACGAGCTTTCCTTCGAAAGGAAGGATGAAATCTACTTCTGCATCGGATGCTTTTTTCTCCCGTACCCAGAAGTTTAGTCCGCCGATGGCCCTTTGCTGCAGTGCTAGGATTTCCTGACCGCAGAGATGTTCAATCAGTGTGCCCCTGTAAATTTTGCTGAGGTCGTCGGTTCCAATGATTTCTTTTTGCAGTCCGAGTGCAAAATTCATCATTCCGGTATCGAGTGCCTGAAGTCGTGGTGCTTTTTTGTAGTCGGGCGCAAGCGGAAGCCGGCTGCCAGTGACCGGATAAACCAATGCGAAAAGCATGGTTTTTTCCAGTGTCCGAATGGCTTCTCCGATGTCACGGGAGCCGTAGGAGGAATTGCCAAACCCCTGAAATTTAATTCTCTTCCCGGCCTCAGAAAATCCGCTGCGGATGACATGCCGAATAATCTGTACCTGCTGCTCATTGCGGGCGTATTTTTCCACATCGTCGGAGTAGGTGCTGAGCAATCCGTCGTAAATGGTAGCAAGAGAACTCAGGTCTCTCGTTTCGGCATAGGTTTTTACAATTTCCGGCATGCCTCCAATTAGGGCATAGCTGTGAAAAAGCTGCAGCAGTTTCCCTTGTGCATAATCTTTTAAAGGAATATTTTCCAGTTGCTGCAATGCCGATTCTTCTCCCAATGCTGCCAGAAATTCTGGAAAAGAAACCGGCCGGAGTACCATAAATTCAACCCTGCCCACCGGAAAGCTGATGTCGGGACGAAAAATGGTTTCCAGAAGAGACCCGGCTGCGATTACCGCTATTTCCGGGGATTGCTCCAGGAAGTAGCGCAGTATCTGAAAGGCCTTTGGACAAGCCTGAATTTCATCGATGAAAATCAGGGTATTGGTTCTTTTGGCAGAAGACTTGTTTTTTATGAAAAACAGGGCATCCAACAGGGTTTCCATGCTGATAAATTGCACAAAGGGCTGGCGGTCTGCCGGGAGCTCCAGATTGAGGTATAGGTACTGCTCAAATTCTTCTCCGAATGTATGTACGAGGGATGTTTTTCCAACCTGCCTTGCACCTCTGATTACCAGTGGCTTGCGATCTTTTTTCTGTGACCATTTCCTGAGATCTTTCAGAATGATTCGATGAAACATAGCACAAAGTCAGGGTAATTTGAAAAGAAATTTTGCACAAAGAAGGGGTAAAAATAGTTTAAAATATACATAAAGTAGGGGTAATTTTTCCGTTGCCCTTCATCTGCGGGCTTATCAAAATAGCCTAGGTGGATGAAGTTTTCAAACTTCAAGCCTTTGTTGGCGAATCGATGTTTCGTTGGTGTTTCCAAAAAAGGCAAATGAACAATTCGTATACCATGTCAAACACTGGCAAGTTGAAATGGCAGTTCTACCCAAAGATCCGTAGTACGCCTTCAGCAACTCAACTGACAGCAAAATAGTAATCTTCTGGCTTCAAAAACTCCCGCTGCTTCCACAAACATCCAACAATGCCGCAGCCTTATTTCGGCATTCTTCCCATTCCTCTTCGGGGTCCGAATCAATGGTGATGGCCGATCCAACGGCGAACCCGGATTCTCCGGTTTTGTGGTTGATGAAAAGACTCCGGATCAGCACATTGAAATCAAAATTGGTTCCGGGTCCGAAATAACCCAAAGCACCGGAATAAGCCCCTCTTCGGAATGGTTCCAGTGCCGAAATCCTTTTCATTACTTCCTGTTTGGGTGCACCGGTCATGCTGCCCATCGGGAAGGTCGAATCAAGTGCATCTGCCGTGTCGAGTCCGTTTTGCAAAACCGATCGCACCGTGGAAATCATTTGGAAAACCTTTGGAAAGGCATAAATGCCAAACATTTCCTCCACAGTGGTACTTCCGGTTTTGGATACTTTTGCCAAATCGTTGCGGACCAGGTCCACAATCATCATGTTTTCTGCCCTTTCTTTTTCAGAATTGAGCAATGCCAATCTGTTTTGTTCGTCTTCCTTCTGGGTTTGACCGCGTCTGGCTGTTCCTTTAATTGGCTGAGAAATGAGTTCTGCGCCTTCTCTTTTCAGAAAACGCTCGGGCGAAGCTGAGGCAATTTCTTCCGAACCGGAACGAATCCAGCCCGAAAAGGGCATCGGGTATTTTTTGTTTAAGGCCTCGAAAAAGGACAGTCCATCGGGTGACCAATTTGCCTGAAAATACTGACAAAGGTTAAGCTCATACACTTCCCCTTCCCGGATAAGTTGCTTTACGCGTTCTACATTTTTCAGGTATTCTGTTTTGCTCAGGGCCGCCGAAAAACTCGGATTTTTTAGAAATGGCCTTGCTGTGTATTCCGGCAGACTTTTGATTTGCTCAATCAACTTTTCCGGATCATCAGAATGGACAATCAGTTTGCTCTCGCTTGTTTCAAATACCACATCGGCTTCGAAGAATTTGAATGAAGGGAATTCAAGAAAAACGGGTCTTTGTTCATTGGCCGAAGTTCCTTTTACATCATAACCAAGGTAGCCGAACCACCAGGAATCCGGGTTTTTCTGTCGGATGGTTTGCTGCCAGTTTGTATTTAGTTCAATTGACTTTTTGCCTGCAGCCATCAGGTTTCGAAATGGCTGGTTTGGATAAGTGTATGAATTACCGGTCAGAATGGCCGCATGCGGTTGAATGGACAACCAGTGAAGGATTTGCCTTAATAGTTTGTGCTCTTGATTGATTTGCAGGGATTTCAAATCCAATTGGTTTTTCCGATGGCCGGGATAAGCAAGTCTGTGGAATTTGCTACAGATTGAAGCCGTTTGAGGGGTTCTCCAGCCGGTTCATCTGAAAGGTCGAATGTAGCATAATGCATTGGAATCATGTGACCTGCTTTTAGTTCAAGGAAGGATTTCCAGCTGTCTTCAGGACTCATGTGACTCGGGTGCATAAACCATTCCGGACTGTAAGCCCCAATTCCCATAAGCCCCAAATCGGGAGTTTCATGTAACCTGGGAATATTAGCAAAGTGAGTGTCGTAGCCGCTGTCGCCCATGAAGTAAATTCGCTTGCTACCTGAAATATAAAATCCGCCCCAAAGTCTTTGGTTGGTGTCTGTGAGGCCTCGTCTGCTCCAATGCCGGGATGGCATAAACCAGATTTCCGGAAAACTGCTTTTGGTGTATTTCTGATACCAGCCAGCTTCTTCAATAGAATCAGCCGGGAAAATTCTTGACAATAGTTTTTTCATTCCCAGTCCCGTGAGGACTTTCATGTTCGGATTTATTCTGGCAAGTTTTTGTAAACTCGGCAAATCACAATGGTCGCGGTGGTCGTGTGAAATGAGAAGGATGTCGATGCCGGTCCAAACTTCTGCTGGATAAGGACTTGATTGTTTTCTTTTTACAACCGTAGCTTTTCCAAAAACAGGATCTACCAGGATGTTTACTCCTTCCATTCGGATGAAAAAAGAGGCGTGTCCAAGCCAAACCAGACAATCGTCTCGTCGGCTCAAAAAATCTCCATCCGCCTGAAAATCAGCTTTCCAAGTGTCCATTTTTTTTTCAGATTCCTGGGGATTTCCCCCGGATTTCCATTTTAATACCGAAGAAAAAGATGGAATGAAGGGATGGTTGATGTTGCGAAACCTGTCTTTATCGGATTGGGGTGTACCCATCCAGCCTTCAGGAGCATGGGTTTTTAGGAGTGGATTGGATGTGAAAATTGCTTTGGATGAATTCGAGGGCATAGGCCAGGCGGGATTTAGTACGCTCAGACCGGCTACACTCAGTCCGTATTTTAGAAATTGTCTTTTTTCCAAAGGTTTCGCTTTGCTGGCGTAAAGGTAGGAAATGAACTTTCATTCCCTGCGCCAGTTTAAAGATGAAACCACGCCCTGCACATTTTGTTTGAAGCGGTCTGGCTCAGATGGCCGTAATGCCAACCCTTTTGCCAATGAACCGGGGATTTGCCAGTTCTTTTACCATAAAGTGGGCCAAATCCGCTGTATCTATGAGCAATTTTCCGTCGGGTGGATAGGTTTCCTGCGCTTCATATTTTCCGGTGAAAGGGCCGTCCAGAATATTGGGCGGACATACAAATGTGAAATCCAGACCTGACTGAAGCAATGCCTGCCAAGCGGCATAATGGTCTTGACTTACCAGAATATAATCTGCCGGAAAATCTTTTGTTTCAAAGATCATCTGGTTTTCATCTGCCTGCAGGATGCCCATTCCGCCGATTCCCACCAATCTGCGGATTTGGTATTTCTGCATGGCCGCAATGATGTTTTTCATCGAAGTTTGACGCAAATTGGTTTGGCCCAAATCGGTCCCAACTGCAAACAAAACTGCATCCTGACCGGTAGCCATGGCTGCGTCTACATCTTTTTCGCGAGTGGCATCTCCCTGAAAAACCTTTAATCTGGGGTGGTGAATGGTAATCGAATCTGGAATCCGGGCAAAAGCTGTCACGTCATATCCTTCTTCCAAGGCAGATTGTACAAGTTGCCTGCCGGTGCGGCCTGTGCTTCCGAAAATGATAACTTTCATGATTTCTTTTTTCGAGGTGAAAGTATGAATCGGATGCTTGCCAGTTCCTGTGCTTGGTCAAGAGCTGATTTGATATAAATCAGGCTTCTTGATTTTTCAAAATATTCCGAGCGACGGGCAAAATGACATCCATCCAAAGTGTGTACATTTTTGCGCTGGGATGCAGCTGGTCTTCTGCCGTTAAATCTTCATGTTTCGCAGCTTCTGCCGAAATTGGAAATATATCCGCAAATGGAATCCCATATTCCTTTGCAATTCCTTGTGCTTCTGCATTGTACCAGAGCAGATCCTGGTGTATTTCTGCCGATCTTGACGCACAGAAAGGCGTGGCGCCAAAGTCCGGAATGGCCACCACAAACACACGGCCCGGGTCGCCATTTCCCAGCTCAATTGCCTTTTCCAGCAACTGCCTGAATTCCCGGCTGTATTGGGCCCTCGGATAGCCTCGATATTGGTTGTTTGCGCCAATTAATAAACTTACCAAGTCATAATTTTTGGAAGGATTTGCCTCCTCTATTGCTTGTAGGAGTTCGTTGCTTGTCCAGCCTTCTTTGGCAATGATTTCCGGGTTTTGAATGTTGATGGATTCTTCAGAATGCAGCCTTTGGCTTAACTGACTCGGAAATGAAAATTCCGGTAATGCACCCGTTCCAAATGTATAGGAATCGCCGATTGCCAAATAGGAAATTGGTTTCAATGAAATTGCTTGTAAAAAAGAAGACCACGCCAATTAGCGTGGTCTTCGGTTGAATTTAACTTCGAATTATTTGGTTACCATCAATGGAGCCTGAGAAACCTTAGTTCCTTCAGTAAGTGTTACCGTATAAACACCTGCATTCAAATCAGCGATGCTGATTTCTCCGCTAAGGCTGTTACCTGCAAGAGTTCTAACAACTTTTCCTGTAAGATCGGAGATGCTTGCAAAGGCAGCGCCATTGCCAGAAAGATCCATACGGAAAGAAGTAGAAGCAGGATTCGGATAAATAGCCAATTTGTTTACAACAGCACCTTTTACAGAAGCAGCACCACAAGCAGAACAACCATCCCATACAAAACACACTTCTGTGTTGGTCGCAGGGATTACAAGGGTACGGTTGATGTTTCCAGCTCCATCGTCAACACCACAACCGCCAGAAGCAATTGTATTGGCAGGATCTGTTCCTTCGTTAGTGCCCCAATCATTGTTTACAAATTTGTAAGTTTGAGTAGCGCCAACTGAAGCAGCAGGATAAGTAACAGCAACTGACCAAATATTGTTGCCCATATCGGTCATGGCAGAATTGGCATCAGAAGGAGACCAGTTAACCATGTTACCTGCAGTAACTGCAGCGCTCTGATCGGCAAAATTGCCACCAACACGAATGCCATTGGCACCAAGTGTTGCACCACCTGCTAGATAAGCAGTAATATCAACTTTGTAGGTTACAGTAACCTGGGCTTGAAGGCTGAGGGCTGCAAATGTTAACAGCGCAACAACAGAAAGTACGAGTTTTTTCATAAAAATGTAATGTTATGGTAATGTTTGTTTTACAGAGCCAAATATGGGATAATAAGGCCTTTTCTGCCAAATTTTTTTCTGAAAACTTGCTTAAAATCTTCTTCCTCAAAAAGACTTATCAGAATTTTCTAATGGAAGTACTTGTTTTTTTTCCTTGATGGTAAGTACACTTATCCTCTATTTTTGCAAAATCTCTTGTTACTTTCCTTATCTGAATAATGCTGCGTTTTCGTTTTTTTCTCATTGCTTTGATTTTGTCTGCTTTCGGCGGCAAGGTTTTGGCACAGGACAACAAAAAGGTCCTTTTACAAGGTTTTTGGTGGGATTTTAAAAACAACAATTACCCCCAGGGTTGGGCCAATTATCTTGTAGATCTTGCTCCGAGGCTTCGAAAAATGGGAATTGAAGGCGTTTGGGTGCCTGTAAATCAGAAAAATGCCAACCCCAATTCAGTGGGGTATAGTCCATTTGATCACTATGACCTCGGAGATAAATTCCAGAAATCAAACCTGAAAACGCCTTTTGGTGATAAGGATGAATACCTGCGTATGGTGGCCATTTTGCATAGAAATGGAATGGATGTGATCCAGGATGTAGTTCTGAATCATATGGATGGAGCAGGTTCCTCTACAAGTGCTGGCGGAATTGACAGTTCCGGAATTGCTTTTTACAATACAAATCGGCCAGTTTCCAATTATCAGGACATACCAAACGATCCCAGCTCGGGCTATAAAAATTTCCGCTATGTGAGTTTCCTAAGTCCCGCAAGCAGTGAAAGTCGTTCCAATTATTTGAATCGGTCTGGTCGCTGGCCTAAAAACTGGCAAAACTTTAATCCTGGCCCTGGTGACAATCGTTTCACCGGCGATGACCTAAGCCGCACCAGTTTTGGGCCAGATATAGCCTATTACCAGAACTCAAAAGGACTGAGTTCAATATCAACATTCAATCCAAATCAAGCTGATAACTACATGAGAAACAGTGCCAGGGATTGGTTGATCTGGCTAAAAAAGCAGACCGGAATTGATGGGTTTCGCCTCGATGCCATCAAGCATTTCCCAAATGCCGTGACCGAGGATTTTCTTTGGAATCTGCAGAACAATGCAGGTTTTGCAAGTGGAACAAACCAAATGTTTGCAGTGGGTGAATGGGTTGGCGGAAAAAGTGAATTGGATGCCTGGGTGGATGCCGTTCAGGGCCGGGCCGGGACATTTGACTTTGGTCTGCGGGGTTTTTCCGGAACACCAGGATTTTATGGTTTGGTGTATGGGCTTGGAGCATACGACATGTCGAATCTTCCCGGAATCCAGCAAGACCGCCGTTACCGTACAGTCACTTTTGTGAACAACCACGATACTTTTCGGCCCGGGCAGCCTTCCTCCGGATCATCCGGCCTTCAAACCAATGGCAACTATCCTGTAAACACAGATGGAAGTCCGAAACGCTGGTCTTCAAATTCCGAATTGTCGCCTAACATTGACCCCAGGGAAGCCCGATTAACTGCCGCCTATGCCGTTATCATGGCCATGGATGGCCATCCTACCATCTTTTTTGAAGATCTTTTTGATGTTGGAACCACTGGAAAGCGTTATTCCCATCTTCCGGAAAGTGAAGCAGATTTGCCAGTCAGACAATCGATTGCAAATCTTGTTCGTTGCCACCGCAAACTTGATTTTAAAGCTGGATCCTATAAAGTTAGAACTGCTGAGCCCTCAGTTTTTTTTGATGGCAGCAATGCCCAGGATTTAATTGTATTCGAGCGTTCCGGAAAAGCCATCATCGCCATCACAGACAATTTCACAAACACACAGGCCGCCTGGATTGATACAGATTTTTCAGTTGGCACAATTCTCAAAGATTATACAGGCAATTTTCCGGATGTAACCGTAGTAACCAGAATGAACGGGCCCGGTGGTCGGGTTAGGGTTCAGGCGCCAGGTTGCAATGGCACTGCCAACAATACATTAAAAAAGGGTGTTGCAGTGTATGGCCTGGCCAGTTTGCAAACTTTTTTCAATGCACCTTTCGAAGTTTCAGACAGAAGTACTTCTCAGGAGTGGGAACTAGCCGATGATTTGGGAGACAGTCATATTAAATCACTCAGGCAATCCGGTTCATTGCCTGCCAATTCTACAGCCCTTAGAAACGCCGGAAAGGTTTATGCCGTGGCTGGTAAGCCCATTAACTACACTTTGTTTTCTTCTTTCGATAGAAACCTTACCCTTTTGCTCACGGACCAATGTGGAACTGTTTTGGATTCAATTCGTGGAATTGGAAGTTTAACTAAAAACTATACCCCCGCTCAAACAGGCTGGTATCAGTTCAGTGCAAAAAACAGCTTAGATACCAACCGCGAACAAAGGGTTTGGGTACTGGCAAACTATTATGCTCCGGATTCGGTGAATGCCCTGGCCACACGGTCAAGGCTTCGGCCAATGGCAGATCTAGGTCCGGATCGATATGGCTGCAATGGGTTTGTCCTTTCCTTAAATCCGAAATTTTTAGATTCAGGAATTTCTTATGTCTGGAAGGACGGACAAGGAAATCAAATTGGATTCGGAAATACCCACCCAGTATCGCAGGCAGGAACATATTCTGTCACAATAAGCAATTCTCAGACAGGTTGCTCGTCTTCAGATGCGGTCACAATTTTTTCATTTCAGGATTCCCCAACGGCTCCTATTGTTCAGCGATTTGGAGACACACTTCGAATCATAAACCCTTTGCCGGGCCTTCGGTATTCATGGCGCTTGAATGGTTCAAGCAATCCAGCGGATACTTTATTATTTGTCTTGTTGCCGGCAAATTCGACATCTGCAAATTTGACAACACGCAACCAATATGGTTGCCAGAATGTGTCAGCAAACCTGCTTACAGGCGTTCGAAGTCTTATGTCGGATAATGCCGATATTCAGGTGTATCCCAATCCTGCTTCAGGCAGCATTTCAGTTAAGATTACAGACTCCTACCAAGGACAGCCTTTCAGCATCATCGACCCAATGGGAAGGTTACTCAGGAACGGTTGTTTAAAAACAATTCAACAGGAAATTTCATTGGAGAATCTAAGTCCTGGTATTTATTATTTTAAAGCGGGCATGGCGGTGAAAAGGTTTGAAATAAAGTAGTTTTCTATAAAGCCCTAAACACGGCAATTCACTTGCTTTTCTATTTTTGTGGCGATCAGACCAAAACAATCTTCCGATTGCCCGGTTAAGAAAAAAAACAAACAAACATGACACTTCAATCAGGAGATAAGGCCCCAGCATTTAGTGCAAAAGACCAAAATGGAAATCAGGTAAGTCTTGAAGACTTCAAAGGGAAAAAACTGGTTGTGTATTTCTATCCAAAAGATGATACCCCTGGCTGCACTGCCCAGTCCTGTAACCTTAGAGATAATCTTCCGGCATTGCAGGCGGCAGGTTATGAAGTGCTTGGTGTAAGTGTCGATGACGAAAAGTCGCACTTGAAATTCATCAACAAATACCAGCTTAACTTCCCGCTACTCGCCGATACTGACCATAAAGTGGTAGAGGCTTTTGGCGTATGGAAAGAAAAGTCAATGTACGGAAAGACCTATATGGGCATTGTGCGAACTACTTTCCTGATTGATGAAAACGGAAACATCGAAAAAATAATAGAAAAGGTAACCACCGCAGACCATGCGACCCAGATTCTGGGTTAATTGAAAATATGCGCTGCCTTGTTGCCGATGATATTCACCCGGCTCTTTTGGAAGAACTGGAATCTGCTGGTTTGCAGGTTGATTATCTTCCTCAGCTTTCCCGTGAGGAATTTCTGAATGAAATTCCTCACGCGGATATTCTTGTGATTCGAAGCCGGTTTTTGATCGACAATCAGGTGATCACCTTAGGTAGCAGATTGAAGATAATTGCCAGAGCCGGTGCAGGTCTGGATGGTGTGGATGTTGAGTTTGCAGAATCAAAGGGTATATCTGTTTTACACGCAGCAGAGGGCAATTCTGATGCGGTGGCTGAGCATGTCTTGGGAATGATTTTAGGCTTGCTTGCAAGAATTCCTGAGGCCGATCGCTCGCTTAGAAGCGGCGTTTGGGATAGAGAAGGATTTCGGGGCAGGGAATTAAAGGGGAAAACGGTCGGGCTGATTGGGTATGGAAATATGGGCACAGCGGTTGCTTCCAGACTCTTTGCATTTGGGTGCCGGGTAATCGCTTACGACAAATACCGCATTGATTGGCCAGACACCCGCACCGAAAGAGTTGGTCCGGAAGAAATAATGCACTTGTCCGACATCATCAGTTTACATGTGCCACTTACTGACGAGACAAGAGGATTTATCAACAAAAAATACCTGGAGCAGTGCAAAGAAGGTGTCTTTTTAGTGAATACTTCTCGCGGATCTGTACTTGATATTGCAGGCTTAGAAAGTCTTTTAGACACTGGTTGGTTGAGCGCTTTGGCTTTGGATGTTTTTCCGGAGGAGCCATTATTTAAAAAAAACATTTTGTACAAAACGGAAATTTCCGAGCTCCTTTCCAGACAAAATGTATTGGCAACTCCACATGTTGCTGGTTGGACATCAGAGTCTTACGAGAAGATTTCAAAGGTGCTTGCAGGAAAGATACTGAGGGCAATAGTCAATTGACCAACATAATATCTTGACAAATATTAGGGATTCAAGAGATAATTTTTTGGTGGATGTTTTCAAGTACTTAGTTTTGACCCCTCAAAATCTGGTAGAGAATCGTCCAAACTTTTACACCAAGGTGATTAAGAAGTTTTTTACAGCACTGTGTTTCACGGTTGCGCTAATAGCAGCGGGCATTAATTCTGCATTTGCCCAGCAGACCGGTAAAATCATCGGAAAAATCTCTGACAAAGAGACCAAAGAACCGGTGCCTTTTGTGAATGTGAAGATTTTCTCAGGAGGAGCCATCAAAGGTGGCGGAACCTCCGATGCCAGTGGTTTCTTCTCAAGTTCTCCGCTTAATCCGGGGGTTTACAATGTGGAGGTTTCTTCCGTTGGATATTCCAAGTTTATTTTGGAGAACATCAAAATCGGTGCTGAGGATATCAAGAGTATTAATGTAGCGCTTACTCCGGTAACATCTACAACTCAAACAGTTGTAATTGAGGCATATAGGGAGCCAATCATTGGTATTAACAACGGGGAAAGAAAGAGTATTGGTGCCGAGGAGATTGCTAAAATCCCAACCCGTAATCCAACCGATATGATTGCGACATTCGGAGCGGTTACTTCCTCAGATTATGGACAAGGCCTGAATGTACGCGGTAACCGATCTTCAGACAATGCAGTATTCATCAATGGTATTCGTCAATTTGGAACATCACTTCCTCCTGCAGAATCCATCGCAGAACTATCTCTGATTACAGGAGGTGTTCCAGCTCAATACGGTGATGCCTTGGGTGGAATTATCTCGGTAACAACCAAGTCTGCCGCAAGGAAATTCTCTTTTGGTGTGCAGGGTGAAACATCTTCACTTTTTGATAGGTACAACTACAATTTTGCCGGTATTAACGCTTCTGGGCCATTGTATACCAAAAAGGAAGTGGTTGAAGGAAGTACTGAAACAACCGAAAGAACCATTGTTGGATTCTTTGGAGCAGTTCAGTTTACCTCCAATTCCGATGATCGTCCTTCGGCATTGCCTATTTATAAGGCAAAAGATGCCACTTTAAGCGCGTTGCGTGACAAGCCATTAACCAGATTTTCAAATTCCTACACCCCATCTGCCAACTTTTTAAGGATGGATGCCTTTGAGGAAATCAAGGCAAGACCAAATTGGGGAAGTAATTCCATACAGGCCAACATGAACATTGACATTCAGCCGAAAGAAGATATTCTTATTACGGTTGGTGGTAACTTCAATCGTTCAAGTTCACGTTCAGGACCAAGCGAGGACAATGGTGGCGAACCAAATCCGAGTAGTTATCAAAACTTGTTCAACAGTGCCAACAATGGTCAAAGCACTGATCGGGATTTCAACGCATTTGTTCGTTTGCGTCAGACATTTAATAGTGGGATCAACGATACATCTTCCCTTTTGAAAAATATGTATTATCAGGTTCAGGTGGATTATGTTCAACGCAACATTTCCAACTTTGACCCTAGGTTTATGGACCGTGTAAACGAGTATAACCATGTGGGAAAGTTTGACATCACCACAAACACTTTTCGCTGGCCTGTTCAAGCAGGTGTAAGGCCTTTCCTATTTGAAGCTACTGGAAATCCTGATGGAAGCGTAACCGTAACTGATAAGCAGTACCGGTCCACCAACGACAAGGTTTATGAGTTTCAAAATGAGCCGAATGGACTTACCTTCACCCCGAGCACACTCAATCCGGATCTCGCTTTGACCAACAAGCAATTGTTTTCAGAGAATTCTATTGGAAGCGATTTTCAGCTTCTCGAGTTTGGTGGTTTTCTGAATGGGGCAGGCGGCAGTGGTATCAACGACTATGGATATTTCTACCCTGCAATTGGAAAGTCAATGTCAGGTTACAGCCAGACACAGCAACAGCAGTTTCGCTTTTCTTTCCAGGCCGCAGCTGAAATCAAAAATCATAACTTGAAAATTGGTGCTGAATTTGAGCAAAGGATTATTTCAAGCTATGCAACCGGCTCACTTTATGGCCGTGGTCGTCAGCAGCTAAACGGTCATCTCCGTCAGGGAACCAGGGGAGAAACCTTTACTGAGGAATCAAGCCTAATCACGGATGCCAATGACCCAAATTTTGGCGATACCTTGGTAAAAGTTTACCGCACTCCATTTGTGAATCCAACAGTTCTGGCGAATGGTCGTCGTGACGGGCAATCTCTTTTTGACTATAATTTTAGGAGGAATAACAATATTCCGCTTAACCAAAACATTAATCTAGATTCTTATGCCCCAGGTACTTTTGGGATAAAAGATTTTTCAGTGACAGACATCCTTGACAATGGTTTTGCCCCGCTGGCTGCTTGGCAGGGTTATGATGCTTACGGTAATCGTGCATCTAGGTCATCCTTTTTTGATTTCTTCACAGATACAATCAACCGTCCGATTGATGCCTTCAGGCCTTTGTATTATGCAGGATTTATCGAGGATAAATTTATTGTAGGTGACCTCATTCTAAGCTTAGGACTTCGTGTGGATGCCTTCGATGTAAATATGCCGGTCCTAAAAGACAAGTATACTTTCACTCGTCTGACCACAGCCAGCGAATTTTATAATCAATCTGGCAGAACAAAGCCTAATTCAGTTGGGGATGATTGGGCAGTTTATGTAAACAAGCCATCTACAGATTTCAAAGGATCAAATTATGGAGAGTATGAAGTTGTTGGTTACCGGAATGGGGACATATGGTATGATCAAAATGGCCTTGAAACCAGTAACCCGCAAACTCTTGAGAGAAATGGTAGTGTAAATCCGTTTTTTGATGTAACAGGTCTGACTGATCCAAATTTGAGGACGCTCCAAAAGACAACTGGTATTACTGTAGATGCATATGAGGATTTCAAGCCTCAGGTGAATTTTATGCCTCGTATTTCCTTTTCCTTCCCACTAAACGAGAATTCACTGTTTTACGCCCACTATGATGTGCTCACTCAAAGGCCTCTTGGCATTGATGCTAACGGCGGGCTTCAGCAGAATTATGCCTCACCAGATGATTATTATGGTTTGTTGATCAGCAATGGTGGATTTCTTAATAATCCGAATTTGAAGCCTCAGAAAAAGATTGACTATGCTCTAGGTTTCCAGCAGGCGCTCAACCAGAAATCTGCCATCAAATTCTCAGTTTTCTATTCTGAAATTAAGGATCTCATTCAGGTAATTAACGTAAACTATGCATATCCTATTCGTTACCAGACTTCAGGTAATCAGGATTTCAGTGTAGTAAAAGGACTTACACTTGAGTATGACCTTCGCAGATCTGAGAATTTCTCTGCATCTGCTTCTTATACACTTTCATTTGCTGAAGGGTCTGCTTCAAATTTTGCAGGTGCACTTCTTAATACAAGTACTCCTAACCTAAGAAATACAACACCTTTGAGCTATGATCAGCGCCATGCATTGAAGTTAAACTTTGACTATCGCTTGAATGAAAATCAGGGCCCTGAAATTTTCGGTATCTATCCTTTTGAAAATATGGGTCTTAATGCCACCTTCTACACAGGATCTGGAACTCCATATACGCAGGACGGTTCACCTTGGGGAGGTAGAACTCAGGTAAAAGGTTCGATCAATGGTGCAAGGCTTCCATGGAACAACCGTACTTCGGTAAGGGTTGACAAGTCATTTATTTTGAAAGGTGAAGGTAAGCGGGCACACAACATCAATGTTTATATGTATGTGCAAAACTTGTTCAATGCTGAAAATGTGCTCAGTGTGTACACCAGAACAGGTTCTGCGACCGATGATGGATATCTTGCTTCCACTTTCGGGCAAAACAATGTGAAACGGGCAATTGATCCACAATCTTATGCGATGTTCTACAACATGGCAATCATGGATCCAGAAAGGATTTCCCTTCCCCGTCGTTTTAGACTTGGGGTTTCCTATAATTTTTAATGGCTGAATCTGACAGAAAGATGAAAATAGATTTCAAGAAGACCGGAACTTTCACTGCCCTGATTTTTGGGCTGATGATGCAGCTTTTTGCTGCGGCTCCACCTGCCCGTCCTGGGGATTCTGGTGGAAATGGAACCAGTGGTACTACCGTTCCAACACCAGGTTGTGTGGTGGGTCAGTCCAGGTCGGAACTCGACATAAACAATGTGCGTGCTCGTTACCTAAATGCGGGTGACATGTTCTGGGATCCAGGTTTAAGTTTGCCAAAGTATGAGGTGCCAAAAAGGAATGACAATCTTACCACCAGCAAGAACTCAATTTTTGCGGCCGCCATTTGGTTGGGTGGAAAAGAAAGAGGCACCAATAATGTGTTGGTAATGGTTCAAACCTACAGGGGTGGACTTCGTAATTACTGGCCTGGTCCAATTTTCAATCTGAATCCTGCAGATACAAGTGTTTCTGCACCAACCACTAAAAAGGAGATTTGTGCGGCTTGGGATCGCCATTTTAAGTGTAACAGAAGCACTGTTAAAAAGTTTGTGGATGATTTTGAGGCAGGATTGATTAGCTGCGATAACATCCCAACTGAAATTAAATTATGGCCTGGAAAAGGCAATCCGTTTTTGAAGCAGGAAACTGCATTTGCTGCTGATCCTCTTGCGGCAGCTTCTGTAGATAATAACCTTGCGAACTTTTACGACAAAGACACAAATGGTATTTACAACCCATGTAAAGGGGATTTCCCACTTTGGGCTGGTACAGAGGCTGATAATAATTGCCCAGGTGGTATTATTGACATTAAAGCTGGAGCAGATCAGGTGATTTGGTGGGTTTGTAACGATGGCGGAGACAAGAAAAACTTCTCGGAAAACACCAGTGTTGTACCTGAAATTGGAATGGAAATTCATTATGAAGCATTTGCTTATGCCTCAACGGATGCAACAAATGATATGACTTTCCTTCGCCAGAAATTGTATAACAAAGGAAGTTATATCCTTGATTCTACATATTTGGCTCAGTGGGTTGATCCTGATTTGGGCAATGCAGGTGATGATTTTGTTGGTTGCGACGTAATGCGTGGTTTGGCAATCTGTTACAATGGAGATGAAGTAGACGAAGGTCAATCAGGGTATGGTGAAAACCCGCCAGCTGTTGGAGTTGACTTTTTCCGTGGCCCATTTCCTGATGATAAATTCGATGCCATAGACTGGGATTTGGATTGTTCTGGTGCAACAGATCTTGTTCCTGACACCAACGAAAGAATTACAATGTCAGGATTCGTTTACTACAACATTGGAGGTAATCCAAGAAATGGTGATCCAACAAAGTACACCGACTTCTACAACATGTTGCGCAACAAATGGAAGGATGGAACTGACATTACATGGGGTGGCGCTGGTCTTGATCCTTTGAATAATTCCGACCATCCTAAGGCCAGTTATATGTTTCCAAATGTAACCTCTTCAAGTGATCCTTACGGTTTTGCTTGTGGCGCTACAAGTTGTTCTGAAGCAAAGGTTTGTCCCGGTGAGTGGAACGAAAAGCAGGCCGGTAATGCTCCAGGTGATCGTCGTTTCCTCGCAAACAATGGACCTTTTACCCTTGAGCCTGGAGATTTTAATGAGTGTACCATCGGAATTGTTTGGGCTCGTGCTACTTCTGGAGGTCCTACTGGTTCATTCACTAAACTTCTTGCAGCAGATGATTTGGCCCAGGAAAGATTTAATGATTGCTTTAAGCGGAATGTAGGTCCGAACAGTCCTGACCTTGAAATTATTGAAAATGACAAGGAGCTTGTATTCTCAATAATTCCAGATACAATTGTTAGATCGCCGTTGATGACAACGGAGACATACACCGAACTTGACAGAAGGGTTTCCATTGGCGATCCTGCCAATCCTCAGGATCTACTTTATCGTTTTCAGGGCTATAAAGTATATCAATTGGCAGACGATAAAGTGTCTGTTCAGGATTTAGGAAATCCTGACAAAGCCAGATTGCTTGAAGGAGATGTTGATGGCGATGGAAATTCTGATTTCTCCGGTGTTATGGATTTGGAAGATGGAGTTACCAACATCAGTAACTTATTGTTCAATCCCGACCTTGATGCTGAGATCCTTACCCCGATGGTTAAGAATTCTCCGGATAAGGGGATATTCAGGACATTTAAGGTTGGAAGAGATATGTTCAATTCCAGTGGTACGCTTTCCAATTTTAAGAAATACTACTATGCTGTAATCAGTTATGGTTATATCCGGAACAATCAGGAGAAGCGTCCTTACATACAGGGTGTTGAGAATTACAAAGTCTATGCTGCAATCCCGCACAAGATCAATCCAGAGGTTTTCGGTAGTCAAACCAGTTTTACTTTCGGATCTGGACTTCCAGTAACCCGAATCCATGGCATTGGAAACAATGGAAACAAACTTGAGCTTGCCGATGGTGAAGAACAAGCGATACTTCAGAATGGCTTTAAGGATGAGGTTTCTTATTTGGCGGGCGCTGGTCCTGTTGATATTAAGGTTTACAATCCCAAAGCAATTCGTGGCGGAGAATTTGAAATTAAGTTTTCTTCAAGGTTGCGTTACAAGCCAGGTAATTATGTTTTTTCGGTTGGTGATGTAATCCTTTCAGATACTGGCAGGCCT
>CANETC010000049.1 GCA_947441055.1 Cytophagaceae bacterium
GACCATTTCTTCGACAACATCGACCTGACTGATGACCGCATGGTTCGCACGCCACTTTTCCATAACAAGGTTGAGCAGTATATTCAAAAGCTGACCCTTCAGATTCCCGATTCTATTAATTTCTACGCCGACAAGCTTCTATCCATGGCCAAAAGCAAGGAGGCATACAAGTATATTGTTTGGTGGATTACAAATACTTACGAGAAAAGCCAGATTATGGGCATGGATGCGGTTTTCGTTCACATGGCCAAAAACTACTACCTGAATGGAAAGGCATATTGGGTAGATTCTGCAGTGGTTTCAAAAATTCGTGAAAGAGCCAAAATCTTGGAACCGATTCTGATTGGAAAGAAGGCGCCAAACATGTGGCTCACCGATTCAAGTGGGAAACTTTTCACTCTTGATGGTTTCAAGGCAAAATCTACCATCTTGTATTTCTGGGATCCAAACTGTGGTCATTGCCAGAAAGAAACGCCGAAACTTCTGGAGTTCTGGGAGAAGAACAAAGCGCGGGGAATCGATGTGTATTCCGTCACGATCGACCGCAAACCTGATGACTGGAAGAAGTACGTTCGTGAAAAGAAACTTAGCTGGCTGAATGTCTGGGACAGTTACACCGCCACCGATTTCAAAAACATTTACGACATCTATTCCACCCCTGTGATTTACATCCTGGATGAGAATAAGAAGATTCTCGCCAAGCGCATCGGCGTGGAGCAGTTGCCGGATTTCTATGACAATTATTTCAGGGATAAGCTGGGGAAGGCGACGAAGGAGTAATTGTCCAGGGATTATCCTTGTGAAAGGAGTGAAATCCATTCATTCCGCCAAACCAATCTGAAACCGTTTTCCTGTCCAGCCTCGTATTTTCTTCCGAAATCAATTCATGGTAGGAAGAATGCCTGTATTGGGTGAAAACTCGGGTAAAACCATGTTTTTGTGGGTTGAAGTGAATGTACCTCACTAGTTCTGAGAAATAGGAATCATTCGAAACTTCGATTCGCCTGAAAGATCCTTCGAACAAACTTCCTGTGCGTCCATAAGCCTTATTTATACTTTGCGCGTAACTTTTAAAGAAACTCGCGAAGGCCTTAATAATTATTTTATTCAGGTCATCGGGGTTCAGGGACACCTTCGCTTCAAGCGAAGATGTTCCTGAACTCCCCGAACCCCGATGATTTAAAATTTCATCCTCATTTTTAATTCTTAACAGAATATGAAAATGATTTTTCATCAGGCAGTAGGCGTAAGTGTCAGCCACCGGAGAAACATATTGAAAATACTTGTCCAGAAAATACGGGTAGTTCCTTTCTTCCTTAAATAAATCCTCTCTGTTATTCCCTCGGTTGTAAATATGGTAAACCTTGGCAGGATGCATGGGCATGGTATTAATTTTCATAAAATCATTTTCAATAGTTTAGGACTCGAAAATCGAAAAAATCAGATTCAGAAAAAATTAACGGCTTGTTTTTTCAGTTCAGGCATCTCATCGGTAGCGGGGATAGAAAAATCAAATCCCTTTTTTAGATTTGCCTTTGCCATCGAAGGCATTTAAAGATTACGAACAAACTATTGAGCAAATGAATTTGATTCTTGTAAACGAAGGAAGCCCGGAGGAAAGGGACTTCCTTAATTTGCCGGTTCGCCTATACCGGCATGAAAAAAACTGGATTCGACCTCTTGACACGGATGTGCTGGAGATTTTCCGGCCGGCTTCAAACAAAATGTTTCGCTCTGGCGAGTGCATTCGCTGGATTCTGAAAGACCAGATTGGTTTGTGCATCGGGCGTGTTGCGGCCTTTTTCGACAAGCGACTCTGGAAAGAAGGAAAACCCAAGGTCGGAGGACTAGGTTTTTTTGAATGTATAGACGATCAGAAAGCGGCAGATACACTTTTTACAGCCTGCGAAAACTGGCTCAAGGAAAATGGCCTAGACGGCGTGGATGGATCCATCAATTTCGGAGATCGCGATAAACATTGGGGACTGCTAACCGATGGTTTCGACCGTGAGCCCAACTATGGAATGCCATGGACTTTTCCATATTACCTCCGTCTCTTTGAATCATTTGGCTTTCAGGTTTTCTACTATCAGCACACCTACAACCGCCCTGTCCACAGACCCCTGAGGGATAAAGTGCTTGAAAAATATGAGCGTGTAAAACAAGACGACAACTATCACTTTTTACACTATGAACCTTCTGAAAACGAACGCTTTGTAAAAGCATTCACCGACATTTATAACCAGGCCTGGTCGAAACACAGCGGTGTTGCCAGCATGCAGGAAGCCCATGTTCGGGCATTGTTTAAAAAGCTAAAACCTGTGATGGACAAACGGCTTCTCTGGTTTGGTTTTTATGGCGACAGACCGATTAGTTTTTTCCTGATGCTGCCAGAGCTCAACCAGGTTTTTAAGCATGTAAACGGGAAATTGGATCTGATTGGCAAACTGAAATTTATCTGGTATCGATATGTGCGCCGAAGCTCCAAAATGTTTGGTGTTGTGTTTGGTGTAATTCCTGATTTTCAGGGAAAAGGGCTGGAAGGCGCCATGGTCGTGGCCTGTAAAAAAACCGTTGTGGGTGCGGGCTATCTTGAAATTGAGATGAACTGGATTGGAGATTTCAATCCCAATATGATCCACTTGCTGGAAACTCTGGATGCTGATCTTGTGAAGCGGCACACCACCTACAGATTGTATTTCGATAGGTCCTTCCCCTTTGAAAGGGAAAAAAGCATCTGATATATGGGTTTGCTTCAGGACATGAGCGGGCTCCTTTTTCCGGAGGCCTGTTCCGTATGTGGAATAGAAACACAAAAACCAGAGCGTTGCCTTTGTCATGCCTGCCGAATGGAATTGCCGGTAATTCTGAGCAATCCTTTGGCGTCTTATCCGCCATTTGCCAAGAAATTCGAAGGTCTATTGCCTCTCCAAAATGCCTTTTCCTTTTTGAAATTTGGAAAAGGAACGGGCACCCGTCAAATTTTGCATGCACTTAAATATGGCCAAAGACCGGAACTTGCCTGGCTGCTCGGTTACATGTTGGCAGAAGAACTTCTGGAAAGAGGTTTAGCATCGGTTCCAGATTTGATTATCCCGGTGCCAATGCACAAAGCCAAGGAAGCAGACCGGGGTTATAACCAGGCAATGGTTTTTGGGCAGGGACTTGCAGAGAAACTGGCTTGTCAACCAAGCGACAAAATTCTGTTGAAAAAAAGGGTAACTGAAACCCAGACACGCAAAAACAAACTTGCCCGGATTATGAACATGAAAGAAGTTTTCGTTTTGGATGTTGAAAGAAAATCTGATTTAACGAACAAAAATATCTGGCTCGTGGATGATGTGGTAACAACTGGCTCAACCATGCATGCTTCCGGCATTTTGTTGGCTGCAGAACCAATTACCAGTCTGAGCATGGTGACAATTGCCATGGCTTAGGCCAGAATCTAAGGCAAAAAAAAGGCTCCGTTTTATCGGAGCCTTGTTGATTCAATTTGGAAGACAATTAATAACGACCACCGCCGCTACCGCCGCGGTTGTAACCGCCGCCGCCGCCACCGCCACCGAAATTATTCCTTGGGCGATCTTCCCTTGGACGAGCTTCGGATACAGTGATTTCCTTTCCACCTAGATCGATTCCGTTAAGGGCATCAATCGCAGACAATCCAGCCTCGCGGCTAGAAAATTCAACAAAACCAAAACCACGGGAACGACCAGTCTCGCGGTCCATAATGATTTTAGAAGAAACAATCTCGCCATAAGGTTCGAATGCCTGGCGGAGCTCATCATCCCTCAATTTGAAGGCGATGTTTGAAACATAAAGATTCATAAAAAAAACTTGGTAATAAATTAATTAACGGACAGTTGGGGCTGACGAGGACTATAAGGATAACTTGATAAATCTAACTAACCGTTCTAATTCGAAAGGACCAAAAATCTTGTTACGAAAGTCCAATAATAATCCGGTATTCCAATATACTCAGCTTAAAAAAAGCAAACTTTTTTCTATATTTTTTTTAAAATACTAATAATCAAAAGATTGCCTTGATTAACAAAAGTCAGCCAAGCTACTTTTTCCCATTTTCTTTCAGCACACTCATGATCTGCTGCATCGATCGGTTCATTCCATCGGTACTGCCATCAAGGAAAATCGTGTTGCCGTTTCCTGTTTCGGCGAAGTACTTAATCGCTTCTGTCCACATCGAAAACATAATGACATTCGTGTCCAGATTGGCATCCTGCAATTCTTTTGCAGCATTCGTCATGCCTCGGGCGACTTCTTCGCGGAAGAGAGCCACGCCCTGACCACGAAGTTTGGCTGCTTCTCTTTCTGCTTCTGCTGCAATTTTTATGGCATTTCCTTCGGCCTCTGCCGCCTTGGTTTTGGTAATTAGCAAAGCCTGTCCTTCATTTTCGGCCGCTGCTTTCAAGTTGTTTGAAGCCACAACCTTGCTCATTGATTCCATAACCGTTTGGTCGAAAGATATGTCGTTGATTTGCAAATCAATGAGGTGATATCCCCAACCCTCCAGGTGCTGGTCGACCTCGTTTTTTACATATTCGGTTATTTCCTTCCGAAGAGAGAGAATCTCCGCCTGTCTTTTGGAAGCCACAAAACCCCGGATGGTTCCCTCAATGGTGCGCACTAGGGCTGTCATCAGATTGCCTTCGCTTACAAACTTGAACGCAACATTTTTGATGGTTCCTTCTTCCTCATCAAAAACAGCAAACAGCAGCATCGCCTTGAAATAAACATTTGCCTGATCGAGTGTAACTGCTTGAAATTCGAGTTCTACCGATTTATTCTGAATGGATATCCGCTTGTAGATGGATTCCAGATAGGGAATTTTGAAGTTCAATCCCGGACGCAAAACCCTTCGGTATTTCCCAAACATCGTGACAATCGCCACCGTTCCCTGATTTACCGATACAAGTCCTAGAAGAATTGTGAGAACAATAACCGCAACTATTAACAAACTAATGGCCATACTTAATTTGAATTATACATTATTTGAAATCGTGATATTCAAAGGAAAGAAAAATTCCAGCACTAGAAACAAATACATGGCTAGAATCTGATTTTCCTTCCAATGGGAAACAAGGAAACGGACAATCCCAGCAAAAGACAGGCTTTCCAGCGGGAACTTCGGATTTGTAAGCCTCAGGACTTGATATCGAAAAATTTCCGCACTTGATTTTCCGATAAGACACGGTCGGGGCTGGTGCCGGGGTTAAAAAGCTGCCCGCCTGAGAAGAAAATTCCCTGGCAGTTTTAAAGAGGTTGAAGGATTGAGCGAAAATCACCAGAATACAGACATAACGAAATTGGCTTTTCCATAAGACCATTTTCTGGAGAAAAATTGCAGGAAGGATGAGGGCGGAAAACAACAAAGACCCAAACCCATATCTAGGTTCCGTAATGGTAAAAAACCAGATTGTTTCCTGAATCAAAACAATGGAATAGAGATAAATGAGGGATTTTTTAGGTAGTCCTTCGAATTTTTGAAAAGGCATCCAAATCAAAAAGATGGCAGCCAGTAGAATTATGACCCTTGAATCAGGATTTTGAGCAAAAAACCAGGTTTTCAGCCAATCCAGAGAATACTTGGATGGAGGCGCAAAGGCACCGAATTGTTCAAGGTAAAATTTCTTGTTGATGCTTTCAATGGGAACCTGCCAGGCAGGGTTTCCGATGGCCGTTAACTTGATTGGAAATACGGCATAACCGGTCATGATCCAGTTTTGCAACAACCATGGAACGAAAATCAGACCCGAAACCAGAATTCCTACCAAGAGTGGTTTCTTATTTGTTTTTCTTGCTTGGGTAATCAGAAAGCCTGCTGCCACCAGCAACATTCCGGCTGAGGACGATTTTATTGTGACAATCCAAACGGGCAAAAGCAGAAATAGAATCCAGTTGGATGAAAGTTCCTTATTGTTTTCAAGGTCTTCCAGCCAAAGCACAAAAATAAACCAGGTGGCGATGATGGCCGGAATATCGGTCGATGGGGAACTTAAGAGATTGCGGAAAAGGAAAAATGGCAAAAAGGCTGCCAGGCAAAAAGAAAGCCTGAATTTGTTGGTTTGCTTCAACAGTACATCAAGCCGGCTTCCTGCAAACAGACCTAAAATGGCAGCCAGTAGTCCGTTCAAGGGCATGTCTGTTTTAAAACCAGGAAGGAAATCAAGATTGGCAAGGGCCGAAAGCAAATGCCAAACAGAATTTAGTCCGTAATGCCCATTGAGATTGGCTACACCGGCTACCACTCCCTCTGTTTCCCACATCCTCACAAGTGGCAGATGGTAAGCACCTTCATCAAAAATCTCAGGAATGCCACAAGACTTTATAAGTCCAATTCCGGCAGTAATCCCAAACAAGGTCCATCCAGCCCAACCCATATTTTTCAATCCCACAAAAACCCGTTTTAAAAGCTGGCCGGAAATTTCTTTGAAAATAAAAACTGGTAACAAAAGGATTGTCCACATCAGGCTTTTGATGATTCCATTGAGCGCCACTATAAAACCGCATGCAGAAAGGAGCAGGCCAATAACAACAAGACCTGTCCAGAAATACTGCCAGAGGCTGCCTTGCCTGCGATTGTCAAAAAATGGATTTGCCCATGTTTCAACAAGGCAACCCCAGAAAAGGGCCACCGATGTAAAGAGCATCCATATGATCAGAATTTGGGGCAAAAGGATTTTTTAAAAGGTTTTTGCAGGAGTCTTCAAGGCAGGCACAGTTTCTTGGTTCTTGGTGAGGACTACGCTTTTGTTTCCGAATAGGTAAAAGGAAAGTGTAAATTGAAGCAAGTTGTTGTAGAATCCGCCCCGGCTAGTACCTCCGATTAGCCCGTTATTTAACTGATTATTTCCCAAAGCATTGGTCGATATTACCGAATATAGGAGGCGGCCACTGAGCCATACATTGTCAAAAAGCTCATACTTTAGGCCCAGCAAAAGCTGCAGATCAGATTTTTTAAAAATGTATGGCACATTTACAAATCCCAAGTTGGTTCCGTTATCAAGTTTTGAATTGAGCAATCGGCTGTAAATCAAACCGCCTTCTAACTGAACTCCCTCAGAAATTCGGTAATCTGCCACAATGGGAAGGTCTAGATAATTAAGTCTGTAAATGATGCGTGGGTATCCAAACTTGGTAACTTGGTCAAACGACGCCTTGCTACCCTTCATCGAATACATAATTTCGGGGCCGATACTGAGTTTTTCGTTTACCGGAAAACGGACTCCGGCGCCTGCTACGAGGCCTGGTTTATAATATCCACTCAATCCATCTCCATCGATCTGACTTCCATTTAACCCAAGTATCAGCCTGCCACTGAAGTTTTGGGCATGAGTTGAATAGGCAGAAACGAGAAAAATGAAGAGTAAAAGCGCTTCGATTGCCTTTGCAGTTTTTTTCATTTAAAGTTAATTGGGTTCAAATAAAGCAATTCAAGATTCGGGCATGAAAGAAGCTGAAAGTTTTTTTATTGCTTTGCACAAAATTCCGGTAGAATTCTTCCAATGCCTAAAATTTCGGTCATAGTGCCCTGTTATTTCAACGAGGAAAATATTCCCGTTACTACCCGTGCATTGCTCGACTTTGAGGCCTTATTTGAGGATGGATTTAGATACTTTTGGAGAGCTGCGGATGCAAGCCGTAACCCTCCAAATTATTTGGTAGACAAGGTGTTTTATACATCAACAGAGAAAACTGGAAACAATTCATGAGTCTGATTTCTGGCTTGGAAGCCCTTACAGATAAGATGCTCAATGCCTTTTCAAAAAGGCTGGTTTTATTTACAGTAATTGGATTTTTTATTTTTCTCAGTTTATCAACTCTTTCATTTTCTCCTCTTCCTTGGTTTGATGAAGTTTTCTTTGCCGATTTAAGTCATTCCTACCTGTACAAAGGTGGCTTCTATTTGAAATTCTCGCCCATTTTTAACAAAACAGAATTGCTGTTTTATGGACCGGTTTATTTTTGGTTGCAGGCCGGCGTTGCAAAGTTGATTGGCTTTCAGGTTTTCGGATTTCGCCTTGTCAATTTTATTTCTGGACTTATTTTCCTTCTCCTTTTCCGTCAATTTTTAAAAAGCCTGGGAATTCCCAAACTGCTTACCACAATGGCAGCAGTTGTGCTTTTATCTGATCCGATTATACAAAGCAATTTACATTCCGGCAGAATGGATTTTCTGTCCATCATGCTTTGCATGGCTGGCTTGATGGTGTTTCTGGCGTATACCAAAAAATCGCAAGTGGCTCTCATCCCAGTTTCTTCGATATTTTTTGCACTTGGTTTTCTCACAACGCCTAGGATTCTATTTTTTCTGGTTCCGGTATTCTTGTACCTCTTGCTGCGTTTCAGGAAAGATTATTTAAAGAGTTTGCTACTCTTAATTGCTTGCACTGCATTTCCAGTTTTTCTCTGGATATTTTCTCGTTTCGGTAATCCATTGGTTTATGTAAATGCATTTCTTGCCAACCATGCTGTTGCGTCTCATATTGGACCGGTAAGAAACTCCTTTTCCTTTTTCAGATATCCTCAATACATTTTATGGTATGCAATGGTGATTGTATCAACCGTGCTTCAGCTTCGTTTCTGGATTTTGAAGAAGCGTTTTAATTTGGACGCAGCTTTTTTTCTTCTGGTCATCGTCTTCTTTCACTTTCTGGTTATTGAAAAGGGACCATATTCGGCCATGGTGGTTCCAATGTATGCTGGATTGGCATTGGTTACCTGGCTGGAAATCAGGGAAATGTCCATTTGGAAGGTATTTTATAAGGGCCTGTTTATCCTGAATTTTTTCCTTTTTTCAGGCATTTTTTCTTTGAAAATGGGCATTGCCCTCGCCAATAAGTCGAAAACATCAGAGCAAAAATTTCTAAAAATTCTACCCTCAGATCTGCTAAGAGGAAAGAAGGTTGTGGCATCCTTTGAATATTTTTACATCCTCAATTCCTTGGATTGCCGCTATTATGGATTTCAACTCGGGCCTGTTGATCGGAGGATTCAATTCCATTTCAAAGATGTTGATTTTGATTACCTTCTGCTTTCCAAAGAAGAAGCAAATTGTCATCAATTCATTGAATATCAGCGTGGCGGAAAACTAGAGAAAGTTTGTGAAGTCAATATGCCAGATGATAATGCAACATCATTCGTCCAATTTGCAACTTCTAAATTGCATGTAATCCGACCCGATTACTCTGGAATACTTTACAAGCATATCCGTTAAGATAACATCTGTTTGCCATGGCAGGGAGGTATTTTCCAATTCGTTCATTGTCTGCTAAACAAGTATTTTGGTTGATATTTTCGGTGGTATCCATTTTGGGTTTTTGGTATTATAAAATTCCGGAAAGGATATCGGTGTTTGTCAGCCAACCAATTCAGGGAAAAAAATGGCAGACCGAGGTTGAGAAATTCACTGCTCTTTATCCCCAGCCAGAAAAGGGGAGCCTTGTATTTCTTGGAGACTCACACATGGAACAATGTGAATGGCAGGAATTGCTTCCGTTGTTAAAGGTGTACAATCGTGGCATTGGTGGTGAAACTACTGCCTCTTTGCTTGCCCGGCTTCCGCAAACCTTAGGACATGCATCCTCACTTCACATTTTTCTCCAAAGTGGAATCAATGATTTGTTTGCAGAAATTCCAGTGGATTCCATTGTGGCCAACCATGCCAGGATTCTGGAATTTGCTAAAAGCAGAAACATTAGCCTGAAGCCAACCCTTGTTTTTTACCTCAGATTTAAGCCAGATCTGAATGTCAGAGTGAAGACATTAAATCAAAAACTGAAGAAGCTTTATTCAAGTCATGGAATCAAGGCCATTGACCTGAATCCACGAATTTCGGAAGGGGAATGTCTGTTAAAAAACTATTCCAATGATGGAGTTCACCTCAATGCGGCTGGATACAAAATCTGGGCTGAAGAAATCAGGATTCAACTGAAACCTTCTTCTGCGCTCGATTCCCGGTAATGAGGGAATAAGCGCCTGGCCAGTACTTTGACAATGCTTTAGAAAGCAAAATTGACAATGCTATGGCCATCGCGGGTGCAATAAAATAGGCTGCCATGAGTGAACCATCAGATTGGCCCAGGGCTTTGATCATCAATTTCTTCAAGATGGTGAGCATTGGTTCGTGAAACAGAAATACGCCAATTGAATACTTGGCATTGTTTCGGATCCAGGAGATATTTTCCACTTTTTCGGCCACCAAGTCGTACAAATACCAGCACAAAATTGAACCCAAAAAGGTGAATGCGATCAAGTGGTAATGCACATCATAGTGGTCCACAGATGGGCCGATGGTTAGCGTGGTTCTGTAACCTACCCACAAAAGCCAAACTGCCAGTAAGATCAGGCTGACCAAAACCTTTGGTTTTATGACCATTGGAAATTTATACATCGAGCAGCAAACCCCGATTGAAAAAAAGAGCAAACCTTCAAATTGAATTTTGGAGGTACTCAGCAAAGTGGCCATATCCAATCCGCTTATCAGGCCAAAAATTAAGGTTCCGAGAGAAAATGGCTGGCTCCAGATTGCTGTCAATCCAAGGAAATAAGGTGAAACCCAGATGTAAAGCGGCAGAAGCAAAATGAACGGTCGAAAATACCGGAGCAGGAAATAAATTACTGGGAAGAAAAGGAAATAGCCAATCAGCAAACGAAGAAACCAAAGCTGAAAAGGCACTGGGGAAAAAAGCCAGACATATAGCCAATTACGGAAGCTAAGCCTGTGAATGTCATAATTGTTGAAAAATGGTTTTGCCCATGGAATCATTTGTAGGCAAACCACTAGCAAGATGCCCAGCAAACTAACCAGCAAATAAGGCATAAGTAGGCTCCGAAACCGGGAGCGAAGCATCATTCCAAACTTATGGAAGGTGAACTCGCCCATACTTTCCATCGCCAGATATCCAGAAATTGCGAAGAACAAGGGAACGGCAATCCGGCAGATGCCGTCAGAAATAAACCGTTCTGTAAAACTCAGCCACCAGCCAACTTGAAAATTACCAGAACCACCGAAACGAAGATTCTCATTATAGCCATGAATAAAGGCCACCAGAATCATCAAAAGAAAGGATATGATCCGGAGTTTGTTGCTGAGTTTCTGGTCCATAAAATTGCGTGCAAAGGAGGTAAATGCTGCAATCAAGTGCAACATCCGAACCCATTGGTGTAAAACAAAAAAATCACGCCCTGTTTAGAGCGTGATTTCAAATTTGATTTTATAGAAAAACTAGGCAGCTAGCTTGTTCACAAAACGGGAAAGCTTAGACTTGTGTCCTGCAGCTTTGTTTTTGTGAATCACATTACGCTTAGCCAGTTTGTCAAAAAGCGAAAAACACTTTTTCAAAAGCTCAGTTGCCTCTGCCGCACCTGTAGCCTTACGAAGCCTTTTTTCAAAGGTTCTGGCCGTGGTAAGCTGGTATTTGTTACGAAGTCTCTTGACTTTGTCAGCACGGATTTTCTTGAGGGCAGACTTATGATTAGCCATTGATTATGTATTTGTAATTCGTTATGCAGAGAGAGAGGGATTCGAACCCCCGGACCTTTAACAGTCAACGGTTTTCAAGACCGCCGCAATCGACCACTCTGCCATCTCTCTTTTAAGGGCTGCAAAAATAAGTTACTGAATCGTATCTGCCAAATGTTATTCAGGAGTTTTTTCGAAAAAAACTTGCAACACCTCCCGAATGGCTTCTGGAAGGGCTACAACTTTCCTTTCAGCAATAGAAACAAAGACCAAAATGGTATGGCCGATGTGAATCAGTTCCCCATTTTCACGATTGATTTCATAATCAAACCGAATTCGGGTCTTTGGCATTTCCTTCACCATCACTCTTATGCTGAGATTTTCATCGTAATGAGCTGGCTTTATGTACTTTGAGAAATTTTCAAGAACAGGCATCATTATACCAGCTTCCTCCAGTTCCCGGTATGAGATCCCAAGATTTCGCAAGGCTTCCACCCGGCCTATTTCATAATACCGTGAATAATTGCCGTAATACACATAGCCCATTTGGTCTGTGTCGGCATAGCGAACCCTGAAACTTGTTCTAAAATCGTACATGATTTATTTGTTGCCCGGCTGCCTTTTTTCGTCTTCTTTCTCGTATGCCCGGATGATTTCACCGACAAGTTTGTGGCGAACCACATCCGAAGAGTCCAAATGAATGAACGCAATGCCCGGAATTTGCTTCAAAATGTGGTAAGCATCTGTAAGACCAGATTGCTGATTTCTCGGTAAATCTACCTGGGTCATGTCACCCGTTACAATCACCCTGGACTTTGGGCCCATGCGGGTGAGAAACATTTTAATCTGACTCGGCGTGGTATTCTGTGCCTCGTCTAAAAGAATAAAAGCATTGTTGAGGGTTCTGCCTCGCATGTAGGCAAGAGGCGCGATTTCAATGATGCGGTTTTCCTGGTAGAATTTTATTTTTTCGGCCGGAAGCATGTCGTCCAGCGCATCGTAAATCGGGCGCAAGTACGGATCAATCTTTTCTTTGAGGTCTCCCGGCAAAAAGCCCAGGTTCTCACCAGCCTCCACGGCCGGCCGCGTGATGATGATTTTCTTTACATCCTTGTTTTTTAAAGCGCGTACTGCAAGCGCAACCGCCGTATAGGTTTTCCCTGTTCCGGCCGGACCAGTAGCGAAAACTAGGTCATGTTTCTTCGCCGCCTCAACAAGCAATTTCTGGTTGGGCGTGCGCGCCTTTACCGGAAATCCTTTGGCCGAATAAATAATCACATCTTCCTGACCTTCCATTTCCGCGGCCACCTGCTCATGATCCAGCAAGGCTTTTACCTTGTCTTCGTCAATCTTTCCAAAATGGTTGTAATGGTCGAGCAAGGCTGTGAGGATTTCAGAAATACGAAGGATTTCGGGGCCCGTGCCTCGAATTCGTATCTCGTTCCCACGGCTGATAATTTTACTTTCAGGGAAAGCAGAGGTCAATTGCCTCAGGTTTTTGTTTTCCACCCCCAGAAAATCCACAAGGGATACATTGTCAAGGGTGATGATTTTTTCTGTCAAGCTATTGCCGCTGGTTATTGTTTGATGCGTAAAAATAGCGATTCAATCTCAGCCCTTTGCCAATGGCCACATTTCTTTTTCCCATTTTTGCAGACATTCTCAAAATATCCATGAATCAAACTGCAATTGTTACTGGCGCCACCTCCGGCATAGGCCTCGAAACCACCCGCTTGCTCATCAATGCAGGATGGCGTGTAATCATTACCGGAAGAAGGCAAGATAAACTCGATGAACTTTCGCTTGAGTTTGGTGAAAAGGTTTTGCCGCTTTGTTTTGATGTGCGCAACAGAGAAAATCTGCGACAACACATTGAAAATCTGCCCAATGATTGGAATGAAATTTCACTTTTGATCAACAATGCGGGCAATGCCCATGGTCTTGATTTGTTTCAGGATGGAAGCTGGGATGATTGGGAAGCCATGATAGACATCAATGTGAAAGGCTTGCTGGCTGTGACCGAGGCAGTTCTTCCGCTAATGAGAAAACTCGGACGGGGCCATATCATCAATATTGGCAGCATTGCCGGCGATCAGCCTTATCCGAAAGGTTCGGTGTATTGCGCTTCAAAATCGGCCGTATCTATGATTTCAGATTGCCTGCGAATCGATTTAAATACGGAAGGCATCAAGGTGAGTGAAATTCGTCCCGGAATGGTCGAAACCGATTTTTCTTTGGTTCGGTTTAAAGGTGATCGGGAAAGAGCCGAACAGGTTTACAAAGGTTTGGTTCCATTAAGTGGAAAGGATCTGGCCGAGGCCATTATTTGGATGGTTCAGGCGCCTGCCCATGTGAATTTATCTGAGGTTGTGATTATGCCTCTTGCGCAGGCCTCTGCCCGAGATTTTCACCGACAAGCCTAAGCAATGTCTCAAAAATTGAAAAACAGATTCAATTTAATCCCCCAGATTGAAATACTTCTAGGGCAGTTTCGGCATCTTTTGCCAAATTGCAGACTCAGTTTCAATCTCTTTCATCTATAAAGATCGATTTTACAGCAGGCTAAAGGGCTTTTAAAAATGGCAGTAATTCTGGCACTTGATGTGGGTGGCAAACGCACCGGAATGGCAGTTTCGGACGAGGAAGGCATTTTTGCTTTTCCTTTACAAACGGTTGAAACCTCAAAGCTTGTGGTGGAAATTCGAAATCTTATGTTGGAAAGAACCCTTGAAGCGATCGTAATGGGAATGCCTGTGAACCTGAAAAATGAAGCCACAGATGGAACCATCAAAGCAAAACAGGTATTTGCAGGACTTAAAAAAGAATTCCCTGCACTTGAAATTTCTACGATCGATGAGCGTTTCACCTCGCGCATGGCAAAAGATGCTTTGCTGGCAGGGGGCATGAAAAAATCTGACAGAAGGCAAAAGGAAAATACCGACAAAGTCAGCGCTGCACTAATATTGCAATCTTATCTTGAGCAGAGGTCGCGCTTTGGCTCGGGAACTCAAGGAAAACCAAATACGAATGGCATTTAACTTATTTCGGGCGGAGTCGAAAAGAGATGTATATCTCCATTTACTAATTGTGGTTCTTACGGGAGCTGTTTTGGTTGTGGGATTCTTCAACATTTACCTTCCTTTTACCACAAACCACGGGCAAACCATTACGGTACCAAATCTGCAGGGGATGCACAGGGATCAACTGGAGGAGTTTTTAGAAGCACGGGACCTGGAGTTTCAGTTGGATGACAGCGTGTACCACGCAGGCGCACAACCTTATCTGGTATTCCAGCAGTATCCGCTGCCTGGCTCAAAGGTGAAGCAGGGACGCAAAATTTATGTGTCGATTAATTGTAAAACCCCGCCTCTTGTAAAGATGCCCAACCTGCTCAACAGGTCCTTCCTCAATGCCCAGAGAGAACTCGAAAATAGTGGCTTAAGAATGGGAGCCACCAAACTAATTCCTGATTTACAGTTTAATGCAGTTTTGAAGCAGCAGGTGGGTGGCAAGGACATTCCCCCCGGAACACAAATTTCAAAAGGAACTTATATCGATTTGGTCATTGGTGATGGCCTCAGCAACCGAGAATTGGATGTGCCCAATTTACAGGGATTGCCTTTGGACGAAGCCATTGTTCTGCTTCAGGGTTCAGGTTTGCAAAAGGGAAGTGTCATTGCCCAGGAAGATGCTTCTGTTCCTGTGAATTCTGTAATCAGGCAAAAACCGGAAGCCGGCAGCCGTATAAAAGAGGGCGATGTGGTCGATATCTGGATTTCTGGAAATGAGGTGCCCAAACCAGAAGAACCTACGGATGACTAAATCAGGATTGTTTTCATTCCATAAAGAAGGGCGGATTTTCGGCATCCTGCTTTTTGTTTTGTTGGGCCATTCCAGCAAAATTCTGGCCCAGCCTTTTACCGAAGCCCTCAGGCTAAATCCGGTTCAGCGGGATTTTCATTATTTCGGGGCTTCTGAAATTGCCAAGCGCGGTTTCATGCAGAAAACAACTTCTTCTGATACCATTGCACTTCCATTTTTTGATGATTTTTCTAAAGCAGATCTTTCCTGGGCACCGTCCCGGTTTTGGTTTGCCTATGCCATCCGCGACATCCATTTTATAAACAATTCCGAAGCCCGGGCATTTGGAGATCAGGGAATTAACCTAAAAACAAACAACAGGGGTAGCAGCTGGACCCGAAACTCAAGTTCCTCAGCCCGGAATTTTCAATCTGCGAGCTTTCCCGAACCGGCTGTTGCCTGGGCTTGCGGAAGCAGTGGCTGGCTGGGAATTTCCAGCGATAGTGGCCGAACCTGGACAGATGTGATCAGTCCGGCTCCCTCAGGAATGCGCCTTGACAAGATTTCATTTCTCACAAGTCAGAAAGGAATTGTTCTTGATTCTGCCGGAAGTATTTACCTCACCAAAGATGGTGGTCAAACCTGGTCTTCTCCGGTCCTTTCTCCTTCAACTGGCTTTCGAGCCAGAGGCTTAAATTTTCTGAATACAAACCGGGTGGTGCTGGTAGGTGATTCTTCCCGAACCGCTTTTTCAGATGATGGCGGAGAAACTTTTACCGTTGCCAACAATATTTTTGGAAGGAACCGACACTTCAGGAATTTAAAATTTGCAGATGGTTTTCTTGGGATTGCCGTTGGCGACAGTGGATTGGTTTTTAAAACATTAAACAGCGGAAGCTCCTGGTTTCCAGTCCCCCTCAATTCTTTTGAAACCCTTTTGGATGTGGACATCAATCCAGCCAACAAGAAACTGGCTTGGGCGGTAGGAACCAATGGATCACTTTTTTACTCACAAACAGCTGGCTATTCCTGGTCGAAAATCAGTTCTGGTACCACAGAAAATCTTCTTTCCATCGCCCTTGTAAATGAATTTCGGGGCTGGATTGGCACAGATGGTGGCCGTCTTTTCCAGGTCGTTTATGACCCGCTTCGGCCTTATAGCCGGATATGGGAACCAGGCAGCGGGGTGTATGTAAACAACACGTATTCGCCCAATCCGATCTCTTTCGGGGTTGCGACTTTTGACGGACTCAATTCCCGTGGCGAGCCTTATTCCTTAATCAAAAACAAAACCGGCCCTTGCGATACACTCAGCAGCACACATTTTGATTTGCGTGATTATTCCGGTGTTCAGCTTTTTCTATCTTTTTACTACCAGCCTGGAACTGGATTTATTGAGCTTATTCCTGACTCGGATGATTCTTTGGCGCTTCAATTTCAGGGAAAAGCCGGGAATTGGCAATCTCTCTGGAATACAAAAGGCAAAGGCGATACCGTCCTTGTTTCGCCATTTCGCTATGTTTCCATTTCGGTTCCTGATAGCCTTAAATTCAATGGAAGCCGGTTCCGCTTTGTAAATTTTGGCAATCAAAATGGCAATTACGACACTTGGAATTTGGATTATGTTCGTCTCGATTCAGAACATGATGCTGTGGATTCTTTGGCCAAAGACTATGCAATTGTGAAAGCTCCCGGTCGCCTGCTCAAGGATTTTTCGGCCCTTCCATTGGAACAGTTTCAATTTGCGCTCGATAATAACTTGCCAATTTTTAACGATACCGTTACCTCCATCGCAAGCAACATCAATACCGGTGCCGCCAACCTCGATGGGGCTTTTTATGTGAATCGAATTGTGCCTGATTCAGTTCAAAAGCTTACGGTTTTGACGGGCTCCCCTTCTCCAATTTCTGGTCTTGAAAACCCATTTGGCTTCGGCATTTTTAGACGTCCGCTTCATGTGCGGACAGAATTCTTCCGCTCTGTTTTGAAAACTAATCGGTATGCAAGTTTTGATTATGGAATTGGCCTTAACCCAGACCCGGCCGCCAACGGATATTTAGGAAATGATTCCTTACTCAGCCGCCTGAATGTTTCTACGGTAATGGCCTATGATGATGGCAGCGCTGAACTGGTTCGTGGCGTTGGTCAGAATGGTTCGATTGGGGCGGTGAAATTTTATTTGCCTGCGAACGATACCATCACCGACATCCAGTTGTTTTTTGCCCGCACGCCCGAAAATCTTGAGCAAAGCATAAGTTTTGCCATTCTGGTTTACGACAGTGTGAATGTAGCAAGCAATTATGCTTCAGATCCGCCACTAATCCGCCGGCAAGTAATTTTGCCTCCAGCCGATTCGGTAAACAAGTTTATTACCTTTAGCCTTCGGGATGACGAAACCCTGCAAAAGCGAATTTTGAAAGGTGGTCGTTCATTTTATGTGGGCTGGCAACAAGGATTGATAGACAATGGAAATGAGGTTCGGATTGGATGTGATGTGAATTCCTCAAATCCCGGGAAGTTCTTTTTTAAGGCGGGTGCAGAGTGGCGGGCCTGGGAAACAGATGCCTATCCATTGATGATCAGGCCTATATTCGGGC
>CANETC010000050.1 GCA_947441055.1 Cytophagaceae bacterium
CGCCTTCTGATTATTGGAGATGCCGCCCAGCTGCCGCCAGTGGGCACCGATTTAAGTCCTGCTCTAAAGCCTGAATATATGAGCTCGACTTTTAGATTGGAAGTTTTGGGTTACGAATTAACTGAGGTAGTGAGGCAAGAAGCCGATTCTGGAATTCTTGAAAATGCAACGCGACTCCGGGAAATCATTCGTCAAGGAGAGGGCACTTTCAAACTGGCCACAGCAGGAAATCCAGACATCTACACAATGGCGCCTGCCCGAATTCTGGAAGGAATTTCCTATGCCTACGAAAAGTATGGAATCGAACGGACACTCGTAATTACGAGGAGCAACAAGCAGGCAAATCGGTACAACAAAGCCATCCGGGGTCAAGTCCTTTACCGAGAAGAAGAAGTTGAATCCGGAGATTGGATCATCGTGGTAAAAAACAATTATGCGCAGGGCGAAGGGAGCAATAGTTTTATTGCCAATGGCGAATTGGGCATGGTAGGCCGTGTTGGAAGAAGCTCGGAGGACTATCCTTTGAGGGTGTCAAGATTAGAAATTGGTTTTCCGGAAAGTGGAGAAGAAAATGCATCTGAATACCTCGCTTTCCTGGATTTACTGTATTCTGATCTACCACAACTCGAGGAAAAACAAATTAAGGAATACCAGGATGTGCTGCTTTCTGAATGGGGCGAGGAAGAAAAAGACATGCGCAAGCGTTGGAAAAGATTGAGGGCCGACCCAATGGCAAATGCTTTGCAGATAAAATTTGGCTATGCACTCACTTGCCATAAGGCACAAGGCGGGCAATGGGACGCCGTATTCGTGGACCATGGCTTTCTCAGAGAAACAGAACCCGACCGAGAATTTTACAGATGGCTTTATACTGCATTCACAAGAGCCAAGAAAGAGTTATTCATCATTGGTCCCGATAAAAGCCTTCTCAATCAGGCTGAGTAAAGGTCCGAAGTATCCGGATGACCTGAAATGGAAATGATAAGCGGAAGATTCAGGAGAACAGAAGTTCCGCATGGATTTCCGTCCAAATCATAAAGGTCATTAATTTCCATAAAAGCTCTGACCCTGAATTTCTTTTCAATCCAAACCAGGCGTTCACGAATTGTTTTCATACCATAAGATTGGGAATAACGCCTGTGTTTTCGCTGCATGCTTTTGGCTTGGCCTTGCCCATTGTCTGAAACCAAAACAATCAAACGACCCTTATTGGAAATTTTCATCTTGTCGCTTGAATAAGACCGAAACCGATTGGATTCTACTTTGTGCACACAAAGGACAATTTCAGCTGCATCGAAAACTGGCTTTGCAAAAATTCCATGCATCAAACTATTTTCGAGCAGGGGTTGAATGAGCATGGTGGGTATTAGGACATTGGAAAAATCTGCATCCTCCTGAAGTTTTAGATGAAAATCCACATCTCTACCAGCCCTTTTACATTCGAATACAACATAATCTGACAATTGGGTAAGTTCGAGCTTGAGAGACAGATAATTGGCATCAGAAGAATCTAAAATATTTCGAACCAAGCGACTAAAACTATTGATAAAGGTCCCAGCTTCTTCATCCTTTTCATTGAGAATAAAATACTGCATCGAGTTGAGGATGTTGCTTAAAAAATGGGGCTTCATTTGGTTTCGAAGCGCTTTTAAGTTGGAATCAGTTTTTTCAGATTCTAGCCGCAGGCCGGCAATTCTCACCCTTTGAACATTGTAGACGAGGGCGAAAACCATGGAAAAGAAAATACCAAAAGTAAGCAATATCACCCAGGTTCTTTCCCAAAAAGGTGGCAATACAGAAAAGGCAGGGTAAAAAAGCGATGCACTCCAAGGCGAATTTGGTGATCGGGCCTGAACTTCAATTTGGTAATCGCCGGTGGAGAGGTTAATAAGTTGATGTTCAAAATTTTTAGAAATCTGCCATTGAAATGAGGACGATAACCTAAAACGAAATTCCAAATTACCGAAATGCTCAAAACTCAAACAACCAAAAGAAAAAGCAACTTGTGTAACACCTACAATGATATTTTCGTTGTTAAAGTTTAATAAATTATCATTAACCGTCAAAGAATTGAATATTGGTTTAGGAGAATTTTGAATTGGAACTTTATGAAAATAAGGATCTAGAATACTAATACCTTTACTAGTTGCAATCCACCATTTTCGAAAACCATAACAAATATCATAAACTTCATTCGAAAGCAATCCATCACTTGTTTGGTATTTACTTATTGAGTACTTATTAAAATTCTTCTGAAATTGACATTTAAATAAACCAACATCAGAACAAATCCATAAACAGTTATTATCAAAGTTTCTTAACTTGTGAATAGTTGTTGAATTAATAGATAAAGTAAAAATTACTTTATTTTGATGGATATCATAAAGACAAACTGCATTACTTCCTTTGACAAAAGTAATAATCGAATCATTTAACAATTCCAACTCTGAAACCTCATCAGAGTTTATATAGTTGCTGATTCTCAATTTTTCAACTATACTACCATTGAATATAAAAATACCTTTATTTGAACCTAAAAAAACTTTTTTACCTAATGAGCAAAATGAATATGGCCTTATTTGCGGAGATAAAGAAGTTCTTGTAACATCAATCTCCTTATTTTTTTTTATAAATATCTTATCATCAATAGTATACCCTACAATTATTTTTTTAAAGTTCTTATAAGAAGTATAATGTACATCCCGTGAGGAACTGTACAAGATACTATCATTCACCTCACAAAAATTTCGAATACCAAACGGAAACAAAAGTGATTTTCTAAAACTGCTATCCGAAATAAATCCTCGTTGCTCGCTACAGAAAAGGATTTGATTTTCAAATTTATGAGCGGAGAATATTCTTCCTAAACCATAATCGTACAAAATTTCGCCACTTTTTATATTGTGATAATTGTTTAAACTTTTTATGACTGCAGATTTTCCATAATAACCACCAGCTAAAATATTATTACTATCAATTCTGCTAAGCGAGATAACTGGTTCTTCATTTCCAAATGGATTAATATTTACCTGATTTATTTTTTTCTGAATGTAAAATCCGCTTGAAAGGGTTGAGATTAAAATAGAACCGTCGCTTGATGCCTGAATCGAACTAACATCATTGATTTTAAATCTACTTTTTTCCTCAAAAACTCCTCGATTTAACTTAAAACAAATAACTTTTTTATTATCAAAAACATATAGTAAATCATTAATAATTTTTGAACCATTCAAATTATTCAATGATGTTCTCTTTTTAAAAATCAAATTAAGATTATTATCGGATAAAAATAAACTATCATTAATCTTAAAAACTAATCTATTAAAACCTAAACTAAAAATTTTGTTAACTTTTCCATTATAAATATTACCTATATTGCTTAAAGTTTTCCTGATTCGGAAAAGCTTATCGATAAAATATTTTGTTTCGTTAGAATACAGACAAATATTACCATCATCTTCAAAAAGTAAATCAGAGGTAATATATTCTCTACTTGGCATTAAAAATTCTTTGTAGACTTTTTTGCCTGAAATTTCAACTATCTTATCTGGAAATATTTGAAAGAAAATATTTCCTTTTTTGTCCTCTAACATGGAGGTTACTACACCATTAGAAATAAAATTGCTGCCATTTTTATTTTTAATCTGAATAAAATCATCCCCAGTAAGACAAAAAACAGACCCATTAATAGCCGAAAACCATATTCTATTTTTTGAATCCTTCTGTGAAAATACAATTTCTGCAGATCCTATTTCGGATTTTCTAAATAATTTTTCAAACCGATTTCCATCCCAGGAGATGATACCAATGTTTGTAAAAAATAAAACTTTTCCGTTATGCTCAAAAAAATTATATACACAATTAGTTCCCAAGCCAAATCCTTTGTCCACTCTTATAAAGGACTCGGAGTATAAATCTGGGATGAAGACTACTAAATAAAATAAAAAAAACTTTATCGCTCTCAACTTATAAAATCAATAAAATCATTTGATTCTTTAATTGCAACTATGTCATAATGCAATCCACTTGATGAAAATTTCAAATTCGAAAATTTAGCCATCTCAGTCAAAACAGACAAATCAATTGAGTTCTGTAAAATCAGAAAGTTTCCAAAATTATCAAACCAATAAAATTTATTATATCCCGAAGAATATAAAGCCTTGAATGGTTCAAATATATCGTTACTAAGGCTTTGATAAAGCGGTACATTCCATTCAAATATTACCATCGGGGAAAATTTATTTAAAATCTCAATAGCTCCAGAAATCGCTTTCCCATCATAACCATCAATATCAATTTTAATAACGTCAACTCTCTTTTCATTTTTCAGTAACTCATCCAAATAGGATGCTTTTTCTTTATCCTCTGAATTTGCAATTCCAGTCGTTGGATTATCCTTAACTATCTTCCCAATCTCCTCTTCATTACTTGAAATCAAACTATTTATTAAATAAAATCTATCCTTTAAATGTTTTAAATTTTCTTTAACTATTAAATTATACTCAGTATCTCCGTCTATGCAAATATATTTATTTTTCATTGATGAGATTTCCTCTATCAGCAAAACAGTATCTCCAACTGCAGATCCTACATCAACAATTACTAAATCTCTTGAATAATGATTTTCAGCAAATCTTATCAAGCTCTTCAACGGTGAATTAAATTTTGGATACGTTTTAAGGACTAATAAATACCAGTGCCCAACTGGTACCATTGCTTTAGATCCGTGAATATATGTATTAACATATTTACCTTTATTACTAGCAACTAAGTCCCAAATTTTCCGCCAGATTGGAAATAAAATTTTTGATTTTCGAAAAAAATATGTCGCTAAAAGTGTGTTATAGGCTATCGTCAAAAGTGGACTAGCGTATATTTTTTTCTGTTCTTCTTGCATTTAGTTTTTAGCGTAAAGTTTTCGAGAATGAATTGTCTGCAAATAAAATAGAAATCTGTTCTGCTTTATTTAAATCTATTTCCCTTTTTTTAGCCCAAATTTCATCATTTGCCTATGTCTTCAATCCGTCCAGAAATCCGTAGGGTTACCACCCACACCCTTCATGAAATGAAAATGAAGGGAGAAAAGATATCGATGCTCACTGCATACGACTATTCCATGGCCACCATCCTGGATGGATCTGGCATTGATGTTTTGCTCGTCGGAGACTCCGCATCCAATGTTATGGCAGGTCACGAAACTACATTGCCCATCACCCTCGACCAAATGATTTACCACGGCGCCTCAGTTGTCCGCGGAATTAAAAGGTCACTGGTTGTGGTAGACATGCCATTCGGTTCTTATCAGGGAAACAGTTCAGAAGCGCTTCGGTCTGCCATCCGCATCATGAAAGAAACCGGTGCCCACGCTGTCAAGATGGAAGGTGGTTCCGAAATCAAGGAATCTATCAGCCGCATTCTTAGTGCTGGTGTTCCGGTGATGGGCCATCTTGGCCTTACGCCACAGTCAATCTACAAATTCGGCACCTACACTGTGCGAGCAAAGGAGGATGCTGAGGCTCAAAAGCTCCTTGAGGACGCGCAAATTCTTCAGGATTGTGGCTGTTTCTCCATTGTGCTGGAAAAAATTCCGTCAGCACTTGCCAAGAAAGTGTGTGAAAATCTCAGCATCCCCGTCATAGGAATTGGAGCTGGACCGGATGTGGATGGTCAGGTTTTGGTTACCCACGACCTTCTCGGAATAACCAATCAATTCAAGCCCAGGTTCCTGCGCAAGTATGCCGACCTGCACACGATCATTACGGATGCCGTTTGCCACTATGTAGAAGATGTAAAGCAAAACAGCTTTCCAACTCAGAAGGAAGCATACTGATGCCAATTTCGACCCGATTTTTCTTAAACATCTTTGTGATTCAAACCTTTTTATCCTTTTGTTTGTCCTTTGTACAAGTTCATTTCTTAGAAACTTCCTTTTAATTTAGTTCACACCTTTACTTCATGTTTCTTCACACAATTAGTCGCAACAAAATAGCTTCATTGTTGCTGGCCTCTTTGGCAATTGCCTCCTCAAGCCTTGCTGAGACCTGGAAAAAAGCCGATCCGGCAAAAATGAATTCAACTTTTACCCGCTACATCAAGCCGGTAAAAGCCCAGATTTTTGAACTGGATGAGGCAAGTCTAAAAGCCGAATTTGAGGGCTGTCCACAGGAAAGAACCGGCAACATCAAGCATTATGGGAAAATCATATCACTTCCAATGCCGGATGGAAGTACAGCCAGATTTGCTGTTGTTTCGTATAGCATGATGGAGCCAGCATTGGCTGCCAAATGGTCTTTCGCCAAAACCTACACGGGCCAAGGCATCGATAATCCTGCGGCTACGCTGAAAGCTGATTTTACCACATTTGGATTTCATTATCAGGTTTTATCGCCACAGGGCAGTTTTTATGCGGATCCTGTTTTCCATGGCGATAAGCGATTTGTTCAGGTGTATGATAAGAAAGACCTACGGGTTCAGGACAAGGCTGGGAATTTTGCTTGCAGTTTGGGAAACGATGTGATAGACCAGGAGGCTTCTGCCCCTGGACCAAGTATTTTAGCCTCTAGTGGTGCGACAAGAAGAACTTATCGCCTTGCTCTTGCAGCTACAGCAGAATATACAAATTTTCACTCGGGTGTTGCAGGTGCAGCTTCTGCGATGGTCACTACAGTTAACAGGGTATCAGGAGTTTACGAAGTAGATTTGGCTGTTCGCTTTGTTTTGGTTGCCAACAATGAGCAGCTTATTTACACAAATGCATCATCTGATCCTTATGCCAACACAAACGGAGGCACCATGCTGGGTCAAAACCAAAACAATATTACCAGCATAATTGGATCAGCCAATTACGACATCGGCCATGTGTTCAGTACTGGTGGTGGTGGAATTGCTGGATTGGGTGTTGTTTGTAATTCAACACAGAAAGCAAGAGGTGTAACTGGATCTCCTAATCCAATTTCGGATCCTTTCGATATTGATTATGTGGCACACGAAATTGGCCACCAGTTTGGAGGAAATCACACTTTCAACAGCCAGACTGGTTCATGCGGTGGAGGAAATCGTTCCACCAATTCTGCTTATGAGCCTGGCAGTGGTACAACCATCATGGCTTATGCAGGAATTTGTGGAAATGATGACCTTCAAAATAATTCCAATGCGTACTTCGTGTTCAAAAGTTACGAGGAAATTACCACCTTCATCACCAACAACAACAGCGGCGGTTCTTGTCCTGTAAAAGTTGCCAGTGGGAATACGCCTCCGGTTATTCCAGCCATTCAGGGCGGATACACCATACCAATTGGTACACCTTTCAAATTAACTGCTCCTTTGGTAACCGATGCCGAAGGCGATGCCCTCACCTATTGCTGGGAACAATCTGACCTTGGAACTGCAGGCGCACCAGGCTCCACGTTAGGCCCGATTATTCGCTCATTTTCACCTGTTTCCAGCCGGGAAAGAGTTGTGCCAAGGGTAAGCAATCTTCTTGCAGGAAACACTGTAATCGGCGAAAAACTTCCAACTGTAGCCCGCACAATGAGCTTCAAACTTTTGGTTCGCGACAATTTTGCTGGATCTGGCGGAGCAAATCAAGGAAGCATTAATTTCTCGGTAAACGCCACTGGTGGAGCATTTTCAGTAAGTAGTCCGAATACAAGTGCAATAATCTGGGAAGGCGGAACAAGCGAAACTGTAACCTGGGTTCCGGGAAGTACAGCCTCCGCTCCTTTCAATACACCATTTGTGCGCGTTAAACTTTCTACAGACGGTGGAAATACTTTCCCATACACATTGGCCGACAGTACTCAGAATGATGGAACGGCAACCGTTGATGTACCAACTCTTGCCGCTACCAGCACACAATGCAGGGTTATGGTTGAAGGCCTAAACAATATATTCTTCGATCTTTCCAATGCGAATTTCCGGGTAAATCCGCCAAGCACAGCAAGTCTGCCAATGAGCCTAATTTCTGCTCCAGCACTTTGTGCCGGGCAGAGTTTCAAGGTTGCGTTCAGCATCACCGACAATACCATTTACAATGCCGGCAATATTTTCAGCATCAGACTTTCAGATGCTACAGGTGGTTTTGCCAATCCATTGACTGTGGGTTCTGTTACAGCCAACAGCGCAGATACAATTCTAGTGACTTTACCTGCTTCACTTGCTGCCGGCACGGGTTACAAATTAAAAATATCCAGTACCAATCCAGCCAGAACTGGCGCCATCAACCTTGATGCTCCAACTGTAAATTCTCTTGCTTCTCAGCCAGCCAGCATTACTGGTCCTGTGAATGTTTGCGAAGGAAATACTTGCAATTACTCTGTTCCATCTCAGGCAGGTGTTAGCGGATTTTCATGGACACTTCCGGCAGGATGTCAGTTCCTAAGTTCCAATGCCGACTCCAGCAACATCAGCATCCAGTTTTCTGGAAATGGCGGGGACCTAAGTGTATCTGCAAAAAATGATTGTGGCAAGGGATTGCCGAAAACCATTGGCTTATCGCCAACTCAGATTTTGCCAGCTTCGGTTACTTCCTTAGCCAGTTCAATTACTCCATGCCTGGGAACTTCTGTAACTTTTACTGCTACAGCAGTAAACGGAGGGCTTGCTCCACAGTATCAGTGGTTGAAAAACAACTCGCCGATTGCTGGTGCAACTGCACAGACTTATTCTACATCCACTTTGGTAACCGGAGACAAGTTCAATGTAATTCTGGTTTCGTCACTTACCTGCGGCGCTCTAAATGCAGATACTTCAAGTGAGATCTTAATGACCGTTACTCTTCCAAAAACACCAGTTGCGACCATCGAATCTGATGCCCAAGCCGACACTGCTTGTATTGGAATTCCGGTAACATTTCTTTCCACCATCAATACAGGTGGAGGCACTGGCCCAGCCTACGCTTGGTTTAAAAACACCACACAAATTGGTGGTCAAAATCAAGGCACTTTAACAGTGAGTAATTTGGCCAACGGAGATTCAGTTCGCCTTCGCCTTACTGTAACAGGAACCTGCCTGACGAGCAATGTGGTTTTCAGTCCAGCAATTCGCATCGCCATTGTTACTTTAACATCAAATGCAGGAATTGATACAACCGTTTGTCCGGGTTCCAATGTTCAATTGAAAGGCCGCCCAGCCGGAGGAACATGGTCTGGAAACAATGTTGTAGGCAGTGGAATATTTACAGCTCCAAGCAGTGGAAGCTCTCTTCTTACCTACACCGTGAATAAATATGGTTGCAGCAAAACAGATTTGAAAGTGGTGTCTGTCTTCCAGATTCCCAATGTCACTTTTGGCGTAAATACTGATACCCTTACCGGCAATGCAACAGGCGCAACTGCCTGGGCCTGGTATTTGAATGGTAACACTATCCAAGGAGCAAATTCCAGGAAGCTCACAATTCAGGAATCCGGCGAATATTGCTGCGAAGCTACTTTCGGCAATGGCTGTTCCAGGAAGAGTCTTTGTCAGCAGGTTACATTTTCTTCTGTTTCAGTGCTGGAAAACGAGAAAGGATTTAACGTTTGGCCAAATCCTGTAAATGGCTTGCTGAATATTCGCTGGAACGGAAAAGCCAGCAAAATCAACCTTTACAATGCGGAAGGAAAAGTATTGGTTTCTATGGATGCAGAATTGCTTCAAGGAAAAGCCAATATGAACATGGAAAACCTTCCGGTTGGAATGTACAGATTGGTTATTCGCAAAGAAAATGGTTCAAGCCTTGGTTTGAGCCTGATGCACCAGTAATATCTTTACGATTGAATCAAAAAAAGCCGGCACATTCGCCGGCTTTTTTTGTTAAGGATTGTTCAGGGTAAATTCTCAGAAGTAAAACCTTATCAACCTAACCAGCACCAACCAATACAAAGCTGCCCCAGAACAATGGCTCCGGCCTGGTCTTTTTCAATTCCTTTTTCGCCTCCGAAAAAGCCTGCCTAAGTTCCATTCCCTTGTTAATCCAGTTTTCATAAAAGCGTGCCATCAATTCTTGGGTAGCCTCATCTGGCACCATAAACAAACTCATGATTACAGACCTGGCACCTGCAACCTGAAAGGCCCGCTGCAGGCCATAAACGCCCTCACCTACCTGAACTTCACCTCGGCCTGTTTCACAAGCTGAAAGCACAACCAATTCAGTGGAATTCAGATTGAGGTTCATTGCTTCATAGGCGGTTAGAATGCCTTCTCCAACCTGAGGCTGGTTTGTGCCAGCCGTTTTGTCCAAAATTGTGCCGGCTTCATTGAGGTAAAGTCCAGACCGAAGCAATGGGTTGTCAATGGCTTTATTTTTCAGTAGAAACGAATAAGATTCATCATTGGCTTCCTGGAATGTGTTCTCCAGAAAATATCCGTGGGTTGCCACATGGAGAATTCTGGGATTTCGAGCCGCTTTAAGAGAACTTTCAGATGCAGCAGAACCTAAAAGTGCATTGATTTCCCAACGCTTACCTTTCAAAATTTCAGAAATTCCATTGATTTCAACTTTTGTACCTGGAAGCGGCTCAAGGGAAACTTTCAAACTATCAAAGTGATTCTTAGGATAGTAATCAGGGTTGCCTAAAAGCAATGCGAGGTTTTTTTGATTCGCAGATCTGCTACGGATTTTGCCTTCCCTGATAATGTCTTTTGTATTGGAAACCTGGAAGAAATTTTCAGAATCAATCAAAAAAGCCCCATTCGATTCCTGAAACGCCTCTGGATTCAACTCATTGAAAACACCATCTGGAGAAAAGAAAATCCGTCCTCCATCTGTAAAATTGGATTTCATGGGCTTCCAGAAAACCGAATAACTCAGGGTATCCTTCAAGCCATAACGGACAGAATTTCGGTAGTATTTAATGAAGCGCTTTTCCATCTGGTTTCCTTTTGGAAAAATTACAAGCTGGGGAGCAGACTTTGTGTTAGGCGTAATGATCAAAGCGGCATACAGCACAGAGTCGGTGAATTGCTTTTGAAAATGTCTGTATCGAACAATCTCCACAGCTGCATCCCTAGGTTTAAGCGCAGACCGTACCGATTTCCAGTTAATTTCCGATTCTTCTTTGGCCTCTCTGAAATCCTCGGAAAGAGAACCGAGCTTGGCCTCAAGTTCTTCCGCCTCCCGTTCTAAATTCGAAAGTTCAATACCTGCATGTTTTCTCTCCTCAGCTCCCATTTCAACAGCTGCATTGATTTCTTCTTTTTTTCGAATCCAGGAACTGTATTTGGCCTTTAACTCGGAATTGTCCGAATCCATAATTCTATCCCTTACACGGATGCTTGATCCCAGCAGTATCGCTTTTGTATTCAGTATCACATCAAACATTTCCGCAATCAGTTCTTTATCATCAGATTGATATTGAACGGCAAGTGTGTAAAAAAAATCAAATGATGGCTTCATGGAAGTCCACATTTTTGCTTTCTCTCTTTCCGACATGGAGGGAAAGAAATTACGGACAAACTTCAGGTTCTGCTTATTGGACAACCTGGCAAATTTGAGGGCCTTTTTCTTGTTTCCTTCCACATAGTAGGATTGAGAAATTCTGGAAAGAATGGCCACATATTTCGGGTGAATTTCGTTGAAAGAGTTCTTATAGATTTCTGATGCCCGTACAAAATAATCTCTGGCTTCTGAGATGCGACCACATTCCCAATCAATTTCTCCCCTCAACATCAATATTTCAGCCGAATGGACATTCTTATTTCCTAGTTTCTCTCTCCAGATGCCATCAGCCTTGTCTAACAAGACAAGAGCATCCTGAAACTTTTTTGTTTGAATGTAATAGGCAGCCAAGAATTGCAATGACTCCGCAAATCTTGGGTGCTTATCACCAAAACTCTTTTCGTTAATGGCGCTGGCCCGTGTTAAAAGGGGCAAAACCTTTTCTTTTTGTCCTTTATACAAATATACCATCGCCAAATCTTCAAGGGGCTGGGCAACCTCCACATGCATGTCTCCATAAAATTTTTCCATGCCATCAAGACTCTGACTCGCCAGTTCCATGGCACGGTCGTAATCGCCAAAGGCCGACTGAACCCTGCAAAAGATTCCAAGACTTCGGAAATAATTCATGCTGGAATCTCCAAAAATTACCTTGCTGATCTGGCAAGCACGATTTGCCATCTCTTCCGCCTTGGCATAATTGCCAATTGCAGCATAGACATTGGCCCCAATTTGATACGGAAGGATTAAAGACCGATGGTCCTTTTTCCCATATTTCAATATTCTGCCGTTGATCAAATTCTCGGTTTTTTCCTGTGCTTCTGAAAAGAGTCCCTGGTTCAGGAGAAGCATAATTTCATCATCCATTCCATTGAATGAGAGAATATTTTTTGTGTTTTTTTTATTTTTAAGTGAACGAGCCAAATATTTGGCGGCCTCTACATACCTTCCTGTTGTGATGTAAAGGCGGGAAATCAAACGAAGGCTTTCCCTGTATTCGGGATTTTCCTTTCCCATCTTCCTAACAATAACATCCATGGCCGATAAATACTTTTCTTCTGCCGCAGAAAACTCTCCGAGGTTATATTCTGCATTGGCCACCTTCAACTTTTGAAGGGCAACCTGAAAACTCTCTTTTCCATATTTCCGCTCAAGTACCTGAAGGACATGGATGAAATCATTAATCGATTTTTGATGCTGGTCTTTCAATTCATAATAAACCCCTTCCCGGTTCCATGCGTCGAGAAGCATGGCGGATTCTTCTGATAATTGTTGGGCCAAACCCTGATGCAAACTTTGCTGAAAAATCAAACCTGAGAGTTCAATTTTGTCAGAGTAAACCGCATAAAAATCAGCGAGTTCACATTGTTTTTCATGGTAAAAAACCGAGTTGGCACCCAAGGATTTTAGCAGGTAATCTGAATGTCTTTCCAAATAAGTTCCTGCATTTTCCAGACTATCAGATGACAGACTGGTCTCTTTTAAGTAGGAAAAAATCCTTTGTGCATATCGAGGAGGCAGTTGATGGTACTGAATATCTTTGAGGGATTTTTTAAGGGTGGCAATCAATGCATCATCTCCGCGGCTCCAATCCGAATTAAGCGGGACTCGGAGTCGAGCTTCAAAATGCTGTGATTCAGAATAGTTATGCTTAATTATTTCACGATATTCTTTTATATAATCCCTAGCCCGATTTAAATCTCCTTCGGCCACAAAAACACCCGCAATGGTTTCAAGCATAAGAAAATACTGTTCATGGGTTTTGGTGTAAGTAAAAGGATAATCTCTCCGGCCACACCAGTAAAGTGCTTCTTTAATTTTAAGGATGGCAGCTTTTCTATCTCCTAGAGCCTGATGGTATTGTCCATATTCAAACAGAAATTCAATGTTGGACTTATCTTCAAGCTTGATTTTATTCTTTTTGAAATCAGATTTGAGACTTTCCAATTCTTTAAGTTCCGCCTTGTATTCGCCCCTCATCCTCAAAAGGCGTGCTTTCAAAACCCTAGCCTGCATAAGCTCATGCCTCCTGCGCGCAAGGTCTTCTGAACTTAATTTGACAAATCTGGAGCGACCCTTCCGGTCAATTTCTTCCCGTCTTTCAATCAGACGGTTTTCCGCTTTGAAAATTAATTTCTCGATAAGTTGAGAACCAGATTTAAGGCAACCCATTTCAATTTCATTCCTGGCTTCTAAAAATCGGGCGTTAAAAACCAAATCAGAATCCGCCGCCTGACTTATCCGATTGAATTCAAACAGTTGATTCAAGGCATTTCTGCATTGAAAAAAGTCGAAAGATTCATGAGAAACTGTTGCACTATTTAATAAAACATCCAAATGATAAGCGGAGTTTGACCCAAGCTTTACAACAGATTTGTTCAGATATAATTGGGCTTGCTCTTCGGAAGTCGAATAATTACCAACCATTTGCTGGTACCGGGATTCAGCGTAGAGCATCTGAATTGAGTCCAGCACAATCAAGGTCTTGCCTTTGGCCCTCGCCCTTAGTTCCTTTATTTCTTTTTTAACAGACTTAATATCCCCTTTGAGAAACGCTACATCAAGCCTTTGGAAAATCTTATCAAGTTTTTGGGCATTCAAAAAAGGGACTGAGGAGAAAAATAGTACAGCTATAATATATAAATGCCTGAAAATGAATTTCATAAGTAATTATTGGGTAACAATGCAAATTATAAAAACTGAGCCACAAGGCATAGAAAATTATTTTGTCCCGGGATAAGGGAACCTTAGCTTTGCATAAAATTTTTAAAAATGAAAAAATCAATCCTGCTGGCAGCCTGCATTACTACAATGGGTGCTGCATACGCCCAAAAAACAGGCGCCAAGAAGAATTCTAAAACAGAAAATACAAGCAAAGAAATGCCAGTTGCTGCTCCAGTAGCAGTAGCTAAAACTGAGGTTGCTACGATGCCTGAGTCAAAAGTTGACAAACTGAGTTATGCCATCGGAGTAAATTTTGCAAAGCAATTCACCTCTCAGAAAATTGAAATTAACCCAGATGTCCTCCACCAGGCGATTAAAACAATCATGAATGGAGGCACGCCTGTGATGAGTGAAGAGCAGGTAATGAATACCTTGCAGGACTTTGAAAAGGAAATGCAGGAAAAAATGAAAGGCGATATGAAGCAGGCAGCCCAGGCAAATATTGAAAAATGTAAGTCTTGGTTAACTGAAAATAAAAAGCGCAAAGGTGTTGTAGAACTCCCAAGCGGCCTTCAGTATGAAATCATCAAAGCTGGTACTGGAGAAAAGCCTAAGGCGACAAGCAAAGTAACTACGCACTATGCAGGAACCCTTATCGATGGAACCGAATTTGACAGTTCAATCAAGCGTGGAGAACCATCTACATTTCCTGTTAATGGAGTGATCAAAGGATGGACTGAAGCTTTGCAGTTAATGCCGGTTGGTTCAAAATGGAAATTGTTCGTTCCATCTGATCTTGCTTATGGAGATGCGGGATCGCCGCCAAGCATCGGACCCGGCGAAACCCTGATTTTTGAAGTGGAGCTAATATCGATTCAAAACTAATTCCTGCGAATGCTGGACAATAAATCAAAAATTCAAACTGAACCAGACGAAATAGACCTCGCCAAGGTTATTATTTCTCTGGTTCGGTTTTTCCAAAGAAACTGGATCACCTTCCTAATCTGCAACGGCCTTGCATTGAGTTTGGGAGTAGCCTTTTTCTTCACTACAGAACGAATTTATTCGTCAAGGTTCACAGGCGAGTGTATGCTTCTACCTGATGGTAGAACCATTGAATTGCTAAAAGATTTAGATGGATTACGCAAGAATGAAGATTGGATTCAGCTTGGACGCCGTCTTGGCATGCGTACGATAAGTGTAAAAAAAATCAAAGAAATTCTGCCACTTCCAAATGCAACCATCGACAAGGAAAGTCGTGGTACGGAAGATTATGTGCAGCAATACAACCCAATGCCATTCAGTTTTTCGGTGATGGTGAAGGTTACCGACAATTCAATTCTATCTGAATTTCAAAAAGGGATGGTTCGCTATTTGAGCAACAATCCATACAATAGCATCCGTGTTTCCAGGTTCATTGAAAACAGGAAAAATCTACTTGCTTCAGTCAATACTGAAATTTCTAGACTGGATTCCCTTTTCAGGATGGATAAGGTTATGAAGTTCAAAACTGTTTCCAAACCAGAAACAAACAATGAAGTTTCTGTCAAAGACCTGCTTTTCGAACTTCACGAGAAAAAGGAAATCATCGAAGACGAATTGAGATTCGCCTCTCCGGTGAGGATAATTCAGGAATTCACAGCATTTAAAAAACCAGTATTCCCTGTGAAATGGCAAATTGCACTTGCATGTTTGATTGCTGGAAATCTTCTGGCCTTTTTCATCATTGCATTTTTCAATCTTTCAAAGGCTTATAAAAAATCTGAATGAAGCTCCGTGTAATTATTGCATCAATCCTCCTCTCCTCCTTAGGTGGATTTTTTTCCTGTAAAAATTCAGGACCTAAAGACAAACCAAATCCTGAAGTACTCGAATATTCGAAAGCACTTTCGTCTGCGGATTCATGCTGGACGAAAATGATTGCTTCAGATGACAATAAATTCCACAATATGATGCGACTGACCGATGAGTTGTTGCTGATTGATGGTTGTGACAGCCAAGCTGTTCAATTGGCAAAAATTGAGATTGAAAAAGCCCAAAGCCTTCGTTATTCCCGTGAGCGAATGGGAGAAAAAGGCGCTATTGATCGTCATGATTCACTAACTGACCTGACTTTGGCCAGTTTAAGGAAAGAAGTTGCCCGCAATCCGAACGCAGTTTCATTTCAAATTGTAAACCAGTTGGTCTCGGAAATTATTCAGGCAGACGACAGTGTACTCTTCTTCAGAAAAGAATACGACCGTCAAATTGACAAGCTTAACCAGCTTTTAAAAGGGAAGAAAAAGGAAATCGCTCAAGGAATTCCTTCCGTTGACAGCATTGAAAGTTTTCCGGTTTTTCGCCTGAATCCCTAAAAACGCAGGTTAATTTCTCTGAAGATTTCCACAGTGCAAGCTAAATTGCACTACCCCTTTTAGTTCTTAAGAATGCAGAATTTCGTAGTATCCGCCAGAAAATACAGGCCTTCCACTTTTGAAATGGTGGTTGGACAGGATCACATCACAACCACTCTACGAAATGCAATTTTATCAAAGCACCTCGCACAAGCCTTCCTTTTCTGCGGACCAAGAGGCGTAGGAAAGACCACCTGTGCAAGGATTCTTGCAAAAACCATCAATTGCGAAAATTTAAGCCCAAGTGGTGAGGCCTGCGGTGAATGTACCTCCTGCACGAGTTTCAAAAATCAGAATTCATACAATGTGCACGAGCTCGATGCTGCAAGCAACAATTCTGTGGACGACATTCGGCAATTGAATGAGCAAGTACGAATACCGCCTCAATATGGTAATTTCAAAGTGTACATCATTGATGAGGTACACATGCTCACAACGCAGGCGTTTAATGCATTTCTAAAAACTCTGGAGGAGCCACCCTCCTATGCCATTTTCATTCTGGCTACAACGGAAAAACACAAGATTATTCCAACCATACTTTCCCGTTGTCAGATATTTGATTTTAATCGAATCAGAAACAGCGACATAGCTTTACAGCTTGAGAAGGTAGCTAAATTAGAATCTATACCTTTCGAGGAAGAAGGTCTACTTCAAATAGCCAGAAAGGCCGATGGAGGAATGAGGGATGCACTGTCCATGTTTGACATGATCAGCACTTTTGTTACGGACAGAAAAGTGAGTTTGTCGGCTGTTCTTGAAAACCTGCATATCCTCGACAGCGATTATTATTTCAGGATTATTGACCTTGTCCTGGAAGGAAACGGAATGCAGCTTTTTCTGATTTTGGATGAAATATTGAGAAAAGGTTTTGATGGACATCATTTCCTGCTTGGACTTGCCGAACATGTTCGGGATTTGATTTTAGCTGGTGACCCAAATACCCATGTTCTTCTCGAACAAGGTTCAGACACAATCGGAAAACTTCAGCAACAATCAAGCAGGGCGAGCCACGGATATTTTCTTAACCTGCTGTCTTTGGCCAATACTGCAGATCTTCAGTATAGGAATAGTAAAAATCCAAGACTGCTCACGGAACTTTGCCTCATTAAAATGGCGAATCTGATGGCCTATGGTCAGGCAATTGAGTC
>CANETC010000051.1 GCA_947441055.1 Cytophagaceae bacterium
ATAAATTTGAGAAGAAGTTGGTAGATGAAATTCAAGAAAGTAATGAAATTGAAGATTGAAAATTATTATAAGTTATTGAGAACTTTAAGTGGAATGAAAGAACCATTAATAGTGGTTTCTCTCTACGCCTGCATTTGAAGTTTTCATGATCATCACCTTAGTTGGAGGTTCTAAATGCACTTGTTATATTTAGGTTGGTTGTCCCGCGCGGCGCTTAGCCTCGGGCCGTTATCACCAATGCTAAAAAAAAATTGGCGAAAATATTTTAATTGATAACCGTATTGGAATCATAAAGACAACATTTGGCCAAATGAAAACTGAAAAAGAAAAATCATTTCAAACCATCCTTGACAAAATAGTTGACGATAAAAAGGTGTTTGGGACATCTTTCGCCATTAAAACAGATACATTGGTTTGGTACGGAGCATCGGGTAATTTGTCGATAGACCAACCGTATTTCATTGCAAGCACAACCAAATTATTTACGACTGCAATAATTTTAAACCTGAGATCAGAAAGTAAACTAAGTCTTAATGATAAAATCAGTAATTACATCGATGAATCAATTTTAACTGGACTGCACATTTACAAAGGGAAAGATTATTCAGAAGAACTCACGATTAGACATTTGCTTTCTCATACCTCAGGTCTACCTGATTACTTCCAAGGCAAGGGAACTAATGGTAAAAGTCTAGAGAATGAAATAATTGAAGGCAATGACCAATTTTGGACTTTTGAACAAGCAATTGAACGGACAAAAAAAATGGCTCCGCTTTTTGCACCTGGGACAAAAGGGAAAGCAAACTATTCAGATGCCAATTTTCAACTTTTAGGAAAAATCATTGAGACCATTACTCAAAAATCGTATTCGGAGAACTGCAAAGAATTTATTATCCAACCACTTGGCTTGACAAAAACTTATCTCTATCAAGACTCAAGTGACAAAACACCAAAGACGCTCTATTACAAAAGCAATGAACTGAACATACCCAAAGCAATGGCATCTTTTGGGGCAGATGGTGGAATGGTTTCAACTTCAACCGATATGCTTATTTTTATTGAAGCATTTTTTACGGGTAGACTGTTCCCATTGACTTACATTCCTGAATTGCAAGAATGGAATAAAATCTTTTTTCCGATGCGGTCAGGCATTGGAATTCACTTATTCAAGCTTCCTTGGTTTTTCAATCCGACAGGTGCAGTTCCATACTTCATTGGACACTCAGGACTTTCAGGAGCATTGGCCTATTACAGCCCGAAAGAAAATATTTTTGTAGTTGGAACTGTAAATCAGGTAGCACATCCAGACATTTCCTTTAAGACAATGATTAGGCTAAGCCTAAAGGCTTTGAAGTAATGGGAATCTCCGAAAACAGCACCTAAAAAGTGAATGGCTGTTTAGTGCTGAAGGACAGTTTTCGTCTCCGAGATCCCCAACTTTTTGTAGCTGCGAAGCGATACCTGCATGCATCTCTTGAGAATACTTAAAATACCCCAATCCCAGATTCCTCCTTCTTCATCAGACTAGTCATGGTATTCGTCTGGAAATCCCTGCTTCCCAGGAATTCCTTGTGGCGCTTTTCATGCTTCGCAATTGAGTCTGGAATATTCTGAAATTCCACTTTTTATATTCCAGGATCTGGGCCTCAAACTGCCATAAATGAGAATAGCGGTCGGTCCCTCCTGAATATTTCTAAAACCCCTTCTCAATTCAAAATCGTATTTGCCAAACCAAAATTATTGAACCGCATTTTTCATTTTTCTGGTAAGGAAAGGTTGAAATCGGCATAAAACTTCCGTTTACTGACATAGCCATTCGGCCATTTTTTTAACATTGGACGGATCTTCTTAATCCTTGGAATCGCACTATTTTTTCCTTCGATACTCAATATTTCAAGATAAAGCCCTAGTGAAAAGGAGGGTTTTGGTCTTTGTAAATTTGCCGTGGCCTTCAAATTGGCTCAATTTATTACAAGGGAAAGGGGTCGGGATGGTCCTGATTTTCTAAACATTTATCCGGAATATATCCTGTAAGGATTGGGTCAAAAGGGAAACGCCGTTCCAAGCCTGAATTCTGAAATTTGGGCCATGGCAGTCGGCGTTTGCTTTCCTGTCCTGAATTACCTTTTCTGAATAAATAAACTGAACTGGCTCTATGGCGAAAACAAACTACTCAACAAGCGGAATCCTCAAAAATCTGCTCCTGCTGCTCGTTATTTTTTCGCTTTTCAGCGGCAGTGTTTACGGACAGTGTGTTGGAGTTAGAGACCCAGCAAGTGGTCTGTTTACCACCGCACCTTCAAGTTTTCTGCGTTGCCCTGCTTTGAACGATCCGATTCCCGGAACCATTACCCTGACCTTTCAAACTCCGGTTTCAAACATCACCATTGATTGGGGAAATGGAGATATCCAGACTTATCCGGGGCCACTCACAAGTCTGCCTTACACTTACACCACCGCCCAGCAATTTCGATTCAGAATATCAATTCCGGGTTGTCCGGATTCTTTAAAAGGAACTTATGTAAACGAAAGAAACCTCACAGCTTCAGGGGTGAGTGTGCCTGGAGTGGGTTTTATAGTTCCGCCGGCTGGAATCACGAATAAACGCTGTGTGCCCGAAAATCTTACCATCACCAACGGCTCGCCCGGTATGAATGGTTACACAAAGTGGATTGTAACTTGGGGAGATGGAGAATTGGACACGCTTGGTCCGGATTTTTTTAGGTCTTACACCCACCAATACCAAAAAGGAACTGCTGGCTGCTCCCTTCAAATTTGCGTAACTTATCTGAATGGATGTGGCGTGAATCCCGTAAACAGGCCCCGGGCTTGTTACGGCGATTACTTTTTTAAAGACATAGATTCTGCCATTGTTACGCCGGCTTCGATCTTCCTCTGCGAGCCGGTGGCCGTAACCATCAACGACAATTCGAAATTGAATTGCCTGGATTCTGCCGACCGCGAATTGCTCTGGACACGAACTAGCGGTTTTGCAAGTCCACTTCCATTTCCTGGCGACAATGTTTTCCGGCCATATGATGCCACAACACGGCGCTTGGACATTCCTGCCTCGGCATTCTTTCCAATTCCAGCGGATTCTACCTATTCCTTAAAAATGGTCATCCGCAATACCTGTGGTGATGATTCTGCCGACGCTGTTATCCGGATTGTTTCACCCACAAAGCCGGTTTTTTCTGTCATCAACAACAACACTTGTCCGGGTGAGGCAATGAATTTCCTCAACAGCACCTCCAACCGACCTTATCAGTCTTACCAGGTTGATTTTGGCGACGGCTCCGTGGTGACAACCGGATTTCAGGCCAATTTTTCGCATATCTATTTGATAGGAGGGACCTATACCGTGAAAATGACAACCCTTGTGAATGGGTATAATGGTCAAATTTGTAGTCTTTCGGACAGCATTATAGTACAGGTTAAAACCACCATTACCCCCATTGTAAATGTTACTCCAAAGCTGGCTTGCGATTCTTTGATTGCCAGAATTGAAAACAATTCCATAAACACCACCGGAGCGGTTTGGGGTGGCTGGGAATTGGGTGGTTCTCCTTTGGTTACAGCCGGTTCCGGGGTTCTGCCGAGTAGCGTGAATACCTCGCAAATGCAGGTTGTAAGTACAAACCTTACCGATTCCTCTGCCATTGTAAAATACAAAATGCATGGGCGTTACATCATCAAACTGAAAGCCCAGTCGCTTGGTTGTCCCCAAATTGAAGACGCGGACACCATCGAAGTATATCCTTCTGCCAATATCCGCTGGAAGGTTTCATCGAGAACTGTTTGCCTGGGCAATTCAATTTCAATTCGGGACAGCTCCAGTGTACTTTCATCTACTGTGCTAGCAACCATGCGGCGCAGCCTGAATACCAATTGGAACCATATTTCATGGTCCTTGAACATGGGCGATGGAACTGTCTATCAATCAGCTTCCAACATTACCTCGAATTTTAACAGCGTTCAGGGAACCAATCGCCTTACAAACCACACCTACACGCTCCCGGGCAATTATATGGTGAAGCTGACGGTAAGTTCTCCCAACCGTTGTCCCAAAATCGATTCGGTGCTGGTAACTGTGCTTCCAAGTGCTGTGCCTGCTTTCAAATTTGTGAGAGATTCTTGTAATCCGGGCATCATTACATTGCGCAATCAAACGCTTGGATCCTCTCAGCGCTATGTCTGGACCATCAAACGCGGAACCAGTCTTTTCTCCACCGAAACCCGTTTGGCAAAAGATACATTTTCGGTCTCGCTTCCTTATTTTCCTCCTGGAGATTCTACCTTTTATTATGTGTCACTAACTGCAATTTCCGGCACTTCGCCAGATACCTGCTCATCCACTTCGGCGCCTTTGCTCATTAAAATTCCACCTGCCAAGCAGGCGGCATTCTCCATTTCACAAACAGATGGTTGTACCCCACTTCGGGATATCCAGATTATTAATCAATCGATTGGAATTCCTTCGGATGGCAGCCATGTATACCAATGGACATTCGGCAACGGAAACACTTTTACTGGAGAAAACCCGCCGCTTCAAAATTATATCAACAACGGAACCGGCTTTCTAAAAGACACAATCCGCCTTCGCATTACAAGCGGAAGCATTTGCGTTTATACTGCTTTCAAGGTTCTTACGATTTACCCGAAACCCAATCCAATCATTGTAGCGCCAGCGGAAGTTTGCCACAACAGCAGTGTCTCTTTTTCTGCAACTGGCAATGGAATTGGCGCATATGAATGGAATTTCAATGAAATTGATGGGACAACCAGCAGCCAGCCAACTCCGATAAAGACGCTTGTGAATACAGGCACTACGCCGGTACAATACACAATTGGCTTGATCGCGGCATCGGTAGCAGGTTGCCTTGATACCGTTAGCAAAGTGATTGTGGTAAATCCGCTTCCAAGTGCATCTTTCACTGCCAATCCGGAGGCAGCGTGCGGAGCTTCTCCAATCTTTTTTGACGCTTCCCCTTCGGTGGCAGCTGATACTTATTCCTGGAATTTTTCGGATGGAACTTCTGGAATTCAGGATACGAATGCTGCAACGGTTAACAGGTTTTTCCCTGAGAACATTTCTACAGTCGACAAAAACTATCTTGTAACGCTGAACACCAAAACCAGCAAAGGATGCCTGAGTCTTCCATTCAGCAAAACAGTGAGAATCCGGCCAACCGTAAGGGCTGCATTTGCCATTGACAATGATTCGGCCTGTAATCCTCTCACGGTTAATTTTATCAACCTCAGCACACAAACCGACAACAACTACACCTGGTATGTAAATGAACTTGGTGCACCCGGACTCGGAATTCCGAACCCGCCCAACCGTCCAAACTTTGGTTTCAATACAAGCTTTTTCAACAATGGGTATTCAACAGCAGCCAGATATGTGGTAACCCTGGTGGTGAAGGATGACAATGGCTCTCCGGTCTGTGAATCATCATTTTCAGACACCCTCACAGTTTTACCAAAGCCGCTTGCTTCTTTCATCCGCGATAATATCAACCCGGCTTCGCTTTGTTCGCCCACTACTTTTCGTGTAATTCCACGGGGAAGTCAGGGTGCTGATTCCTACACCTGGGATTTTGGCGATGGTTCGCCGGCATTGTTAAAGAACGATACACTTCCGATTGGCTATGTGTATTCCAACAATGGAGTTTCGGTTTTACCTTTCAATATCAACCTGGTAGTAAGCAATGGATTTGGTTGTGCAGATACGACAACGCAATCCATGAACATCCGGCCTCAGGTTACCGCTGCCATTCAGGCCGATAATTTCATCGGCTGCTCGCCGCTTATTTCCAATTTGACCAATAATTCTTCAGCATCTTCTGTAAGCTATACATGGTTCCGGAATGATGTTCCGGTATTTTTCAACCGGGATATTCCCATTCAGACTTTCCTGAACAACTCTTCCACAGATTCCGCATTTTACAAAATATACCTGGTAGCCCGCGGTGCTGGGGATGTTTGCGCAGATACTTCTTCGGTATTGAATTTCACAGTTTTACCAAAGCCGGTTGTGCAAATTTCGGCAAGTCCTTCAAACGGTTGTTCGCCTTTGGTGGTAAGCCTCAGCGCAGTTGGAACTACAGGTGGACAGACTTTTGCCTGGTCTTATAAACTCTCCACCGACACCGTGTTTACGCCAATCGGAATAAGAAACAATTCTTCTCCTTTTACAGATACGCTTGAAAATTCAAGCCTAAGTCCGGTGAATTATGTGGTTAAGGTTGTTGTAACCGGAGCGGGAGGATGTAAAGATTCGGCCCAAACCAATGTGACGGTATTTCCGGATGTGGTTCCTGCATTTACGCAATCAGCTTCGGAGGGATGCTCCCCATTGCTGGTTAACTTCTCTGTAACTTCTACCGGTCCGATTGGTACAACCTATGTCTGGAAAATCAATGGTGTACCACAATTTGATCCAACGCCACTTGGTTTCAGCAACAACTTTATTTCTACTTCTGATACGCTTGAAACCATTTACAGTGTTTCCCTTCAGGCAATAAGTCCGGGCGGTTGCATCAGAGAAACGGCCACTCAAATCCGGGTATTTCCACAACCAACGCCAGATTTTAATTTGCTGGCATCGCCAACATCGCTTTGTTCGCCTGTAAGCGTGCGCTTTTTTCCGAATGTGAAAAGCAATGTGCAAAGCCTTACCTGGGTTTTTGGTTCTGCAGATTCTTTGGTTACAAGCCAGGATACTTCAGTAACAAACCTGTATGTAAACAATGGTCCGGTTGCACTTGACACTCTGGTTGTTCTTAAAGTGCAAACCATCAACGGATGCAGCGCTTCAGTTTCAAAAAATGTCCGAATCAATCCTTTTGTAAAAGCTGGATTTAGTCAGTCGGTTTTCGAAGGTTGCAGTCCTTTGCAGGTTACATTCACCAATGATTCTTCATCAGCTGGTGCAAATTCATTTGAGTGGTTTGTGGATGGAATTCTTGTTGGGAATAATCCAATTGCCATTACACAAACTTTAACCAACGGTTCCTCTACTATAGATCGTCTGGTAAGTATCCGATTGGTGGCAAGAAATTCACAATCGCCGGCTTGCTCTGATACTGCAATTGGTTTTGTTCGAATTCTTCCGAATCCGGATGTGAATGCGTCTGCATTTCCATTTACGGGTTGTTCTCCACTTCAAACCAGCATTTCTGCCGCAACTACCACTGGAGGAAGTTCTTTCCGCTGGTTCATGAAAAAAAGCAACGAAACTGTTTATCAGTTCGACACGCTTTGCAATTCTGGAAATCCTTTCTTCAGAACGCTAAGCAACCTTGGAAGCAATCCGATTGTGTACAATTTCAAATTGGTGGTTGAAGGTGCTGCCGGTTGCCGCGATTCAAGTTTGTTTGATGTTACCGTTTATCCGCAGTTAAAATCTGCTTTCACCATCGGGCCTGATTCAGCTGGTTGCGCACCATTCAGTGCCACCATGGCCAATTCTACCGGAAGTCTGGCAGCCAATACATTTGCATGGTTGATTGATGGGATTCAGGTAAGCAATTCACCGGCTTTCCTCAATCAAACTTTTGAGAATGCCTCTTCCACCACGCCAAAAGAATATCTTGTTCAATTGGTAAGTTCGAATGCCAGTTATGGTTGTCCAGATACTGCCAGCAAAAAAGTCACAGCATATCCGCTGCCTTTGGTTGATTTTAGCATTAGCCGCAATCCGCTCAGTGCTTGCAGTCCTGTTACCGTTGCTTTTAACCCGCTCAACATCAGTGGTGCCGATACTTTGGTTTGGGTGCTGAATGATACACTTGTTACCACACAGGATACAATTGTTAGCAGGGTTTATACCAACAATTCTGTGGTGCCGCAGACCCGCTTTGCGAGCCTAACCGGAATCAACACTTTTGGTTGCACAGTCAGCAAAACCAGCAATTTTCAGGTCAATCCTGGCGTGGTTGCAGGGGTTCTGGCTTCGGGAGATTCCCTGTGTTCTCCAGCTCAAATTACCTTCACAAACACCTCGTCCTCTGGTGTAAATGTGGTGGAATGGTATGTAAATGGCGTATTCAGAAGCACTAGTCTGAGTTCCATCACAGAGACGCTCATCAATCTGGATTCTGTTCCGAAACAGTTTACCATTCGTTTGGTGGCAAAAAACTCCTTGTCTCCTGCATGCCGTGATACTTCTGAAATTGTGGTTACCATTTTACCGAAGCCAATGGGTGGGAATCTGGCTGCTTCCATTGAAAATGGTTGTTCTCCGCTTTCAGTTTTGCTAACGGGTACGGCAGTTTCTGCAAGCCACTATTTTTGGGATTTCGGGGATGGAACGAGCTTTGACACCACAAGTCAGATTATAAACCATGTTTTTACAAATCTGAATCCCGTTCAGACAACTGAATATACTGTTCTGCAGATTGCCATCAATGATTTTGGTTGTTCAGATTCTGCCTCAGTAAAAGTTCGGGTTAGGCCGAATGTCAGTGCTGGAATTATTGCCAGCGATTCCTCTGGTTGCACACCATTGAGCATTTCTCTTTCAGGCTCTCCTTCTGTAAATGCCAATTCCTATTCCTGGGATTTCGGGGATGGCAATTCAGGTTCTGGAGTGAATGTAAGCCGGATCTTCAGCAACACCAGTGATTCGGTTCAGACCTTTAGGGTGAGACTTATTGCCGATAGGATTTCTGTTTCATGTCCGGATACTGCCTATCTGCCGATTCGCGTATTTCCACTTCCAATCGCTGATTTTGAGGCCAATCCAATTTCAGGTTGTCAGCCGCTTGCGGTTCAGTTTGTCAGCCAGGGCATCCGCGCGGATTCTACCTGGTGGGTAATTGGAAATGGCGGTTTGGGTGATACCATTGCAGGAAACAATTCCATAGTATTTGACTCAACCTTCACAAATTCCGGCACCCAGATTTTAACGGTAAAAGCAGAGCACTTTGCAAGTACAATTTTGGGTTGCAATGCTTCCACAAGCAAAAACATCTCAATAAGTCCGTTTGTAAAGGCTGATTTTGGACTCTCTGCCGATTCTGGTTGTTCTCCTCTGACTGTAAACCTCAGCAATCTTTCCGCACCGGGTGCTGCTGCTTCCTGGTTTGTGGATGGAAATCTGGTGAGCAACAGCAATTCACAATTCAATTTTAATTTTGTGAATACCACCCAGAACATCAAGATTTTCCGGGTACTGCTTCAGGTTTCAAATGTGCTCAATTCGGGTTGCACAGATACCATCAGCAAATTGGTGCGGGTTTTCCCAAAACCAGTCGCCGGCATTTTGGGTGCCACTCCAGACAATGGTTGCTCGCCGTTAAAAGTTGATTTTTTCAGCAATGCACTTGGGGCAACTCGTTTTCAGTATGATTTCAATGATGGCATCGTACTCGATACCAATCAGCCAAATGCATCGCATATTTTCATCAACAATGCCAGCCTTACTACCCGCAGTTTTACGACTAAGCTTGTTGTAAGCAATGATTATGGTTGTAGCGACAATACAGAAAAAGTGCTGAATGTAAAACCAACGGTAACAGCAGTTATTTCTGCGCCAGATACCCTTGGATGTACGCCGTTTTCATCCGGATTCAGTGGACTCAATTCCGTGAATTCAAATATGTACAACTGGGATTTTGGCAATGGAGCAAGTTCACAGTTGTCTACCCCGGTCAGGGTTTTTCAAAATTCATCTGATTCTATCCAGGCCTTCACAATTCGGTTGATTACAGATCGTTCTGGTGTTGGTTGTCCGGATACGGCTTTTGCCCAGATCAAGGTTTTGCCTAAGCCTGTGGCAGATCTTCTGCCCAATCCTTTACAGGGTTGTAACCCATTGGCGGTTTCCCTCACGAATCTTAGCATTGGCGCCCTCTCATCCACATGGACAATTTCAGGCAACGGTCTAACTGAATCATTTGCTGCTGGCAATCAGCCGTTTGACACTGTGCTGGTGAATAGCCAAAGCAACCTAAACCTGAATGTGGATGTATCCATTACGGCACTGAATCAATTCGGCTGCTCGGATACCAAATCCAGAATCATCACGGTTGCGCCATTTGTTGATGCTTCATTTTCCAAATCGGCTGATTCTGGTTGTTCTCCGCTCAAGGTTCGGTTTGTCAACCAGGCGCCTTCAGGCAATTTGGTGCAGTGGCTGGTTGATGGTCAAGTGGTGGCCGGTGGTTTAAATGCCTTGTCCTATACATTTGAGAACAATGGTCCGGGCGTTCGGGATTTTGTGGTTTCTCAGATTGCAAGTGCAGCGCTTGCCAATGAGTGTCAGGATACCACAAGTCAGATTGTGCGGGTCTTTCCAAAGCCGCAATCCGGCATTTTGAATGCCTTGCCAGACATAGCTTGTAGTCCGGCGCGGATTGATTTTATCGGATCTGCGGTGGGTGCCGACAGGTTCCAGTGGTCATTTGGCGATGGCAGTGAACTTGATACCACCAGCCAGGAAGTCTTCCATATTTTCAACAACAGCAATTCCTCTAACAACCGCAATTTTAATGTGCGGCTAGTGGCCATCACCGACTATGAATGTACCGACACATCTTTCCGCTCGGTGACCATTCGTCCGCTGGTGAAAGCAGGCATTTTTGCACCGGATTCTGTGGGTTGTACGCCTTTTCAGGTCACTTTCAGTGCGGCACCTTCGGTGAATGCCAATCAGTTTCAATGGGATTTTGGAAACGGTCAAACAAGTACGCTTTCCAGTCCTGGAATAACTTTCACAAATTCCTCAGATTCGGTCGAGTGTCGCCGCGTTCGTTTGATTGCGAGTAGAAATGGAGTGGATTGCGCGGATACTGCGTATTACACGATTTGCGTGAATCCAGCGCCGGTGCCACAATTTAATCTTAGTCCTGAATCTGGCTGTCAGCCGCTTGCGATTTCCGTTCAGGACAATTCTATTGCATCCGACAGCACAGCCTGGCAGTTTATCTCCGGAGGATTCCTTTCAGAAGCTTTTGGCAGCAATTACGACACCCTTGTTACAAACTCCTCAGCCCAGATAAAGACCGTAAGAGTCATTCTCAATACCTTCTCTGCGAAGGGATGTCGTGGTAGACTCGAAAAACAGTTTACAGTTTCACCGTTTATTTCGGGTGATTTCTCCCAGACTGCTGATTCTGGTTGTTCGCCACTTAAGGTGGATTTTATAAATCTGTCTTCCCTCGGCAATGTGCCCGCCTGGTTCATCGATGGCACACAGGTTTCGGCCTCTTCCAATGGATTCAGCTACAATTTTGTGAACAATGGCAGCACCACTAAGGAGTTTGAAGTGATGCTCGTTGTCCGTGCTAATCTGGATCCAAATTGTACCGATACGCTGCGTAAGAAGGTAATTGTGTATCCAAAACCAGTTGCTGGTTTCGTTTCTGCATCTCCGGAATCTGGTTGTTCGCCCTTGATCACAGAGCTTTCAGCACAGCCGACTTTGGGCATCCGCTACATCTGGGATTTTAAAGATGGAACTGTGCTGGATTCAAACCTGTTGACAGTGAATCATACTTTCACAAGTTTTAATCCTTCGGCAAATACCATTTTTGATGTGCAGTTTGTGACCATTACCGAACATGGTTGCACAGATACTTCAAACCGGCAGGTGAGCGTAAGTCCTTATACAATTGCGAGAATCGGCCTTTCAGATTCATCGGGTTGTACGCCTCTTATCTTACAAATGGTGGGTGCTGCCAGTCAGAATGCCAATCAGTTTGTCTGGAATTTCGGGGATGGTTCAGCCGCAGGTTTCCAAACCAATCCAGAGCATACTTTTGTGAATAACAGTCAAACCGATGTGGAATATACCGTTCGTTTAATTGCTACCCGAAGCGGTTTTGTTTGTCCGGATACTGCTTATAGAAAAGTTCTGGTGCATCCTGCTCCGGTTGCTTTATTCTCTGCTAGTCCAGACATTGGCTGTGGTCCGCTTCCTGTATTGTTTACAGGCAATGCACAACTTGCCGATTCGGTTGTCTGGAATGTTTCAAGTATTTACGGCGCGGTTTCATTTAGCGGAAGTCCGCTTAACTGGGACAGTACTTTCAGCCACACGCAAGGTTCTCAACAACTTGTGGTTCGTGTAGAGCAGGAAGCTTGGTCGGTCAATGGCTGTAAAAGTACTTTTGCCGATACGGTCCGGATCAACCCGGATGTGAAAGCCTTGTTTAGTGCAGGCCCGGCCGGATGTACACCAGCCATAGTACAATTCACCAACCAAAGCATCAATCCGGGTGGCAGCTACTTGTGGGATTTCGGGGATGGTTCAGCGCCTTCTCAGGATCCGAACCCTGCCCACATTTTTAACTACTCAGGCGGAAGCGATACCACCTTCAATGTAGTTCTCACTGCCGTGAGCAATCCTTTCAATTCCCCGAGTTGCAACAAGACTTTCACCTTGCCCGTGCAGGTTTCGGCAAAGCCTAGGCCTGACTTTACCATCAATCCTGCGATACTTCAGCTGCCGCAAACGGTGGTGAACTTCAGCAACCTTACGCCATATCGTCCGAACTGGACATACGAGTGGAAATTCGGTGACAACAGCACTGGAAGCAGTTCGAATTTCACGGTAAGCCATGATTATTCTGCACTCGTTTCCGAGCTTAGTAATCTTACGGTTACCGTTTGGATGAAGGCCATAAGTCCTCAGGGTTGTGTGGACAGCGTTTCACGCATTCTGATTATTTTACCGGTTCCTCCTGTGGTTGATTTCCAACCTGATACCCAGGCTTGTAGTCCATTGCCAGTAGCATTCCGCAATTATTCCAAATATGGCAGTTCTTATGAATGGAATTTTGGAGATGGAAGTACCAGCACGGAGCAAAATCCAGTGCATTTGTATCAGACATCCGGAAAATACACAGTTACCTTGAAAGTAACTGGTCCCGGAGGCACAACTTCGCTAACCCGAGAAAGCATCATCGAGGTTTTTGCCAATCCAATTGCAGAATTTACTCCAGACTATGAAGTAGAGGTAACGATCCCGAATGAGGCATATGTTGTGAAAGCAGTAGGTCCACCTCCGGGAGAGAACTGGGATTACCAATGGAATTTTGGTGATGGCGGTACTGGCTCAGGACAAAATGCCTCCCATATCTACAACGAACTTGGGGCCTATACCATTACCCTGACCGTTACCTCAGACAAAGGCTGTGTAAATTCTAAAACCATAGAAAATGGAGTCAGGACCAAGCTTGGCGGAGTCATGCAGGTTCCGAATGCTTTTATTCCTTCCAACATTCCCGAGAATGAATACATGGTTGAAGAACAGAACCGGCGGACAGATATTTTCTATCCTTTCAGCAAAGGAACCATTGAGATTCAGATGGAAATTTTCAACCGTTGGGGGGAACTAATCTTCCAAACCCAGCAACTCGGAAAAGGCTGGAATGGTTGGTATCAGGGAAGACAATGCAAGTCGGATGTATATGTCTATAAAATATGGACAAGATTTTCCGATGGGCGTGCTGAAACCTTTGTAGGTGATGTAACCCTTATCCGATAAAGCATAAAAAGTCTATGAGAAGCCGGCTTAATTTCTTAGGCCGGCTTTTTTGTATTTATAATGTTGTAATTCAGAATTGAATTCTGCTGATTTGACAATCGTTTTACCTAAAAAAAAATTAAATGGGTTTTGTTTCTGAATTCAAGCAGTTTGCCATGCGCGGCAATGTAATGGACCTTGCAATAGGGGTTATCATCGGGGCCGCTTTTGAGAAAATTATCAGTTCCGTAATCGAGGATGTGATAACACCGCTTCTGCTCAAGCCTGCATTAGAAGCAGCACATTTGACAAAACTTCAGGATTTGACCGCCTTTGGCTCAGTTAAGTATGGGGTATTTCTTGCTGCTTCGATCAATTTTTTAATTGTGGCCTTGGTCCTTTTTATAGTGGTAAAGGCAATTAATAGTTCAAAGAAAGCAGAGCCGGTAAGCATTCCGCCAACGCCACCTCAGGAAATTCTGCTTACCGAAATCCGGGATCTTTTGAAGAACAAATGATGCACAAAAAATTATCCATTCTCGCACTCAATTTCGTTCTTTTAACAGGTCTTGCTTCAGCCCAATCTGCTTCAGATCTTTCTAGAAAAGAAGTAGAAGAAAAAGCAATGAATGCCAAGTTGGTGGTTGAAAAGCCAGATTCGCTGCATAACTGGAAATCAGGCGCCAGTATCAACGGAAATCTAACCAATACTGGCCTTGTAAACTGGCAGGGTGGGGGCCAGGCAGCGCTGACTGTCACTGGTATTTTTTCCGGTTTTGCCAATTATGCCAGAGGCAATTCCAGCTGGGGCAATCTCCTTGAACTCGGTTATGGAATCACAAGGCTTGGTCAGGATGGAGAAGCACAACTTCGTAAATCTGAAGACCGTTTGGTATTAACCTCCAGATATTCGAGGAAATTTAACCAATCAATGGGTTTTGCCGCCTTGCTTGATTTTCGTTCTCAGTTTGACAAGGGATTTAAATACGATATTAAAGTGAAAACGCCGGATGGCAGAGATTCATTAACCAATGATAGAATCTCTGACTTTTTATCGCCTGCCTATTCCCTCGCTTCCCTTGGAATAGATTTTAAAAAGGATGACCGCTTTTATGTTATGTTCTCTCCGATGACGGCAAAAACCACCATCGTAATGGACAAAGAACTTTCAGCTGCTGGTGCTTACGGGGTTGAGAAAGGAGAAAATATCCGCTACCAGCTGGGTATGTTCGTGAATGCTTCGGCCAAACTTAAGTTGATGGAAAATGTGGCCTGGCAAAGTAACTTGTACCTGTTCGGCGACTATAAAACCTTTGACCGGATTGACATCTTTTGGGATAATGCTGTTTTGCTGACCGTAAATAAATTTTTACAGGCCAGTTTCAACACCAACTTGATTTACGATGACGACATCCGCATTCCAAAGGACAACGGAACACTTGGCGGACCAAAAATTCAATTCAAGCATGTGCTTGCACTTGGCCTTGTGCTCAAGTTGAAATAATTTTTTCATTTAAGCAGTCTCTGAAAGTGATCATTCAAAAGGCTAAATCATTTCAGAGGCTGTTTTTTTTGTGCTTTTGCCTCCTGCTTGCCTCTTGTAAGCTGGTAAAGCCAATTTCGGAAATCAACATGGCGCATGTGTACGCGCGCAATTCACCGGCCTCCATTCGGTTTGCCATGGCGGCTTCGCCTTCCAGCATGCTAGTCTTTTGCAGGATTTCTTTTTTTAATCCGGAGATTTCTGCCGAACAGCCTGCTTTTTGGGAAAAATACAAGCTGGATTTTCAGGTGCGTTCCGGTTACGAGTCGTCCACCTGCCTTTTTACGGATTCCATAAAACCTGAAATGCTCATTCGCGGATCTGGTTCAAGTCCGATCTTTCAGATTTCGCTACCCAGAACGGAATCTGACAGGGTGATTTTTTTTAGAATCCGACAGCGATATGCACGGGATGAATATCTTTTCGATTGTAAAATTCCCGGCGATGAAAAAGCCGAGCCAAATCCATTCTGCCTTTTTTCTGCGGGTGGAAAAATGCCTGTCACAGAAAACTATGCAAGGGTCGGAGATACCTTGATGCTCAGGTCTTTTGACTACAGAAAAACCAGCATTCAGGCCAATTTTATTCCTTTTAGTCCGGCAGTAGCCATGCCTCCAATGGCAACGGTGCCCCTTCTGGAAACAGAGTCCCCACAAGTTTATCCGGTTTCCATTGATTTAAATGAACCAAGGGTTTTTAAGCAGCCGGGCTATTATTTCATTTCTGATTCTGCCGGAAAAGCTGGGTTTGGATTTGCCATTACTGCAGGAGATTATCCATTGCTGACCACAGCCTCCGAACTCATCGACCCAATGGTTTACATCAGCACCCGCGATGAGCGAAAAACCTTGCTGCTTGCCGACAATTCAAAGCAGGCCCTCGACCAGTTCTGGTTGAAAATTTCTCCTCTGAAAGACCGCGCAAGGGAGTTGATCAAGAAGTACTTTCTGAACATTGAGGACGCAAACCGATATTTCACTTCAGAGAAGCAAGGCTGGAAAACAGATCGCGGAATGGTGATGGCCATTTACGGACCGCCGTATCTGGTTTTCCGCAATGAGGACTCAGAAACATGGATTTATGAAAAGGGTACAAACCTGGAAAGCACGGTTTTTTATTTTTTCAGGAAAAAGGGGGACAATTACTCCGATATTTGGGAGCTTAAGCGTCTGGGCGATTATGATCGCGTCTGGTACGGAGTTGTTGATTTATGGAGAAAAGGTTCAATAGACCGGTAAGGAGAGATGCTTCTCCCCGGAAACCCTTAGCCAATCTTGTAATTGGACTAAGGCCTGTGGCAGAATTGTTAAAGTCTGACAAGGAAATTGATCGGCTGATTATGAGCAGGGAGCTCTTGCAAAGGCAGGAGGGCCAGGATCTTATGGCGGTTTGTAAGCTTCGGGAGATTCCTTGTCAGGTGGTTCCGGCTGAGAAGCTGGTCCGCATTACGCCCAAAATGCACCAGGGTGTGGTGGCTTTTATAAGTCCTGTTACTTACCAAAAAATTGAAAACATTGTGCCGATACTCTTTGAAGAAGGGAAAACGCCTTTCATTTTGGTGCTCGACCGGATTACCGATGTTCGAAATTTCGGTGCCATTGCCCGTACAGCTGAATGTGCTGGTGTTGATGCCATCATCGTTCCTGAAAAAGGTGCAGCCCAGATCGGCGAAGATGCCATGAAGACTTCTGCCGGCGCACTGAATTATATTCCCATTTGCAGGGAAAAAGACCTGGGCCGTACCATAGATTTTCTTGTCGACAGTGGACTTACCGTAATCGCCTGTACAGAAAAAGGGGATGAGTCTATTTTTGGTCTTTCTCTTGAAGGTCCAGTTGCCGTGGTAATGGGTTCGGAGGAAGATGGTATTTCTGAGTTTATTCTCAGAAAGGTTCATCACCTGGCATCGCTCCCTCAATCGGGTAGAATCAGTTCCTTAAATGTGAGTGTTGCTGCGGGTGTTGCGATGTTCGAAATTGTAAGGCAGCGGTTTAATCTGGCAAAAGGATGAGACTCAGTGTAATTCACACCGGTAATTTTAAGCTTGATGGAGGCGCCATGTTTGGTGTTGTTCCTAAAGTTATGTGGAGCAGGTTGATTCCTGCCGATGAGAATAATCTTTGCACCTGGGCGCTTCGTTGCCTGCTTGTGGAAGTGGGCGATACCAAATTGTTGATCGATGCCGGAATCGGCAACAAGCAAGATGAAAAGTTCTTTTCCCATTACCACCTCCATGGCGATCAAAGTCTTGAGGACTCTCTTCAAAAGGCCGGATGCACCCCGGAATTTATCACCGATGTGTTGTTTACCCATTTGCATTTTGACCATTGTGGCGGTGCAATTCGCAAAGACGGGGAAGGCTTTGCGCCGGTTTTCCCGAATGCGAAATACTGGGTGGACGAAAAACAATGGAATTGGGCCATTAAGCCGAATGCAAGAGAAAAGGCAAGTTTTTTGAAAGAGAACATTCTGCCCTTTCAAGATCTTGGATTGCTGAATTTTCTTCCGGAAGGTTCCGATTCGCCTTTGCTATGGCTGGAACTTTTTAGGGTTTTTGGTCACACGTAAGCCATGGTTTTGCCGCTCATTTCACATGGGTC
>CANETC010000052.1 GCA_947441055.1 Cytophagaceae bacterium
CACTCACAGGAAACTATCAATTAAAGAACATTGCCGGAGTGCTGGCTTCAATTGAACAATTGAAAACCACTGGCTATTCTATCAGCCAACAGGCAATAGGTGAAGGTTTAGAAAAGGTAAAAGAGAATACCGGCCTTTATGGAAGGTGGGATGTTATCCATGAAAAACCAATGTTGATTTGTGATACTGCCCACAATGAAGACGGTGTAAAGCAGATCGTGACTCAACTTTCAAGTTTATCTTATAAAACGCTTTGGCTGGTTTGGGGCATGGTGGACGACAAAGACCACCACAAAATTCTATCCTTGTTGCCGAAATCCGCGAAAGTCATTGCCTGTCAGCCTGATATTCCGAGAGCACTTTCCTCGGAGAAAATGGCCGAACTTTTCAGGAACGCTGGTTTTGATTGCCAAGAGATTTCAGAGGTAGGAAACGCAATCCATTTTTGCCTTGAAAAGGCTGAACCAGAGGATCTTATTTATGTTGGAGGGAGCACATTTACAGTGGCTTCCATCCCTTCTGAGATTTTTTTCGGAAGTCAATTAAACCCCTAGCGCTTATTGCCTTCAAAGCCCGGAAACGATTTCAATTTGAATCAGGAAGACAAAGAAATTCTCGAAAAATTCAAGACAGAAGAGGGAAGGCAAATGGCTTTCAATCTTCTGGTGAGAAAATATCAGAAGCGTGTCTACTGGTTGATTCGGAAAATGGTAATCGACCATGATGATGCAAACGACCTGAGTCAGGAAGTTTTCGTCAGAATTTGGCACCACCTGAATGAATTCAGAGGCGAATCCGGCCTATTTACATGGATTTACCGGGTGGCCACCAATGAATGTCTCGCTTACCTGAAAAAGAAACGGAGGCGTTTTTTCCTACCCATCCACGATCTGGAAGGCGAATTGGCGGGAAAAATTGAATCCGGAAACCATTTCACCGGAGATGAAATCGAAAAGAAACTACAATTGGCAATTCTGAAACTGCCTGAAAAACAAAGACTGGTATTCAACATGAAATACTTTGAGGAAATGAAATACGAAGAGATGTCCGAAATATTGGGCACTTCTATTGGTGCACTCAAGGCCTCATACCACCACGCAGTTCAGAAAATTAAAAACTCAGTTTTGTTAGACAACCACCAAGATGAAGAAGCATAATTTCGGGATGCCGGATGAGGCTTTTTTCGAAGCCCAGGCAAGTACTATTCTGGAAAAAACAAGTGGCCTGGAAAACTGGAAGCTGAAAGGAATCCGTGAGCCGCAGGAAACATTTCCGGTTTCAGATTCCTTCTGGCTTAAAATGGAGGATGGGATCCGAAGCCGCATAAATCCAAAGCAGACAAAGGTTTTTCAACTTTCATGGAAACCCGTATTTGCTTCCCTGCTGATGGCACTTACAATTGGATTGGGCACCTATAATTTCCTTTCAAGAACTTCCGAGAGTGAAATCGCAGTACAACAGCTTGAAAAACTCAACCAGGAAGAAATCCTCACCTATCTCTCAGAAAATGAGGAAAACCAGAAAATCACAGAACTGATCGCGGCGGGTACTTTTTCTGACATCAGTGTTGAAATTCCGGTGGGCGCCGACTCTGAAATTGAAGAATATATTGACGAAGCCAACTTGAATGAATCTGACCTTGAATTAAATCTTTGATCTTATGAATAAGCAAGCAATTCTTAGACTAACAATTTGTTTACTTCCTTTTCTGCCAACGCAGCTTGTAAATGCGCAAGGCAGAAGGCATGAAGAAAAGAGCGAAAAGGTGATGGCTGCAAAAGTGGCTTTTATCACGAGCAGGCTCAACCTAAATACCAGTCAGGCGCAACAATTCTGGCCTGTTTATAATGAATTTGAAGCTGAAAGGAAAAAAATTCGCGCTCAGATGAAAAGCATTCGTCGAGAAAATAAGCTTGGCGAAGGAAATGAAGAGCAATTAAAAGGCAGCATCAAAAAACAATTCTCCATCCGGCAAGAAGAACTTGACCTTGAGAAACTATACTCGGAGAAGTTCATGAAAATCCTGAGCGCAAAACAGGTTGCCGATTTTTACGAATCGGAGAAGGAATTTACCAAACTCCTGCTCCGACGATTGAAAAATAGAAATGGCAATCCGAAGGATGGCCATGATTTACCAGATTAATTACAAGCGATATCCGCTTTGTATCCAGCCACCTCCTACAACATCATCGCCTTCATAAAAAACGGCGGCCTGTCCGGGTGTGATGGCTGACACATTTTCGTGAAAACGCACATGCATTTCGTCGCCAAGCTGGGTAATTAAGGCTGGAGATCCGGAATCCTTGTATCGTATTTTTGTGTTGGTTTCCAGGGGTTTTCCAGCAAGACTCTCATACTTCATCATGCGAAGTTGATTCACCGTCATGGCATTTTTCATGAGGTCATGGTCGACTCCAAGAACAACCCGATTGGTTTCCTTTTCAATTTCAGTGACAAAAACCGGATAACCGAGCGCAATGCCGAGTCCTTTTCTCTGACCAATTGTATAGAAAGGATATCCTTCATGTTGTCCTAAAACCTCTCCACTTTCATTGACAAAATCGCCACCAGCCACTTCTTCCGCAAGGCCCGGCACCCGGCGCTTCAAAAAGCCACGGTAATCATTGTCGGGCACAAAACAGATTTCATAACTCTCAGGCTTGTTTACCAGATCCACAAAACCACGGTCAGTTGCTTGCTGGTAAATTTCCTTTTTGGTCATTTCACCCAAAGGCAAAATGGTTCGGGAAAGGGACTCCTGGCTTACGCCCCAGAGCGCATAAGATTGATCTTTTGAAAGATCAAAACCTCTGGAAATAAAAAAGCGGCCATTCTCCTGCTTTAGTTTCGCATAGTGTCCGGTGGCAATAAAATCGCAACCCAACATGTCAGCCCGGCGAAGGAGTGCATCCCACTTGATGTGCGTATTGCACAAAACACAGGGATTGGGCGTGCGTCCATCGAGGTATTCATTTGTAAAATGGTCGATTACATAGTCACCAAATTCTGAGCGGATGTCCAGAATATAGTGCGGGAAACCCAAAGAAACGGCGACATTTCTGGCATCGTTGATACTATCCAGTGAGCAGCAGCCTGTTTCTTTTTTCGAACCACCACTTCCTGTATAGTCCCAGGTTTTCATCGTCATGCCAATGACCTCATAGCCTTGCTCATGGAGCAGGACGGCAGCGAGGGAACTGTCAATTCCTCCGCTCATGGCCATCAAGACCTTTCCTTTTTTACTCATGGTATTTTAGGAAATGGAGGTCCTTACCCGGGCCGAATAGGCACGAAGTGCCGAAGGATAATCGAGGCCTTTTTGAGCCATTTCCTCTATGATGAAAACAGCTGCCATGATGTGCGTGAGTTTCTCGCCTTCATCAGCGCCTTCTATCTCAATTTCAGGCTGCTTTTCCTCTAGAATGGCTTCTTCTGCAGCCTGAAGCTCCGGTATGGAATATGATTCCACGAGTTTTTTTATTGAAGGAAGCTTCATATAAATCAGGCCTGAAGGTTTTGAATCATTTCCAAAATGGATTCCTCCTTGCTGGTTGCCACCCCTTCTGCAAGTTCAATTCCCTTAAAAGTTGCAAAAAACGGAAGGTTGTTTACACCTGCTTTGTGCCGTGCATCTGGATTTTCTTCGGCATTTACCTCCAAAAAATGAACACCAGAAAACCGCTCGTCTTCAGACATGCGGCGAAATTTAGGAGAAATGAGTTTGCAGGAACCACACCAATCGGCATAGTACTTTACAACAGTTAGGGGATTGCTTCCCAGGGCAGATTCAAAGTCTGCATCAGTAGCTTTTATTACGGCCATTTTTAAATGATAAATGTTTACAAACTAAGAATTACTAAAGTTGATTTTGGCATAAAATGTTTATCCCAATTTTTATGAATGCTGAAAAACCGGCTTTCTTTTTTCCAGAAATGCGGCTACGCCTTCCCGCATGTCTTCACTTTCAAATGCCTTACAAAAATTGGCTGATTCAAGGTCAAAACCAGAAGCGTCGCCTCCGTTCAGGATTGCTTCCTGAGCCAATGAAGCTGCAACCCTCGATTTTCCAGATAAGCGTGAGGCAAATTTTTCAACGAATAAAACTCCTTCATGCTGGTCTTCAACCAAAAAATCGCCAAGGCCATTCTTGATTGCAGTATCTGCATCCATATTCTCCGAGCCAAGGGTATAATACAAGGCTTTGCCCTTTCCGATCAGTTTTGGCAATCTCTGGGTTCCGCCATATCCGGGGATAAGGCCCAGATTCAGCTCTGGCAAACCCATCACTGCCTTTTTGGTAAGCACCCGCATCTGGCATGCAAGGGCAAGTTCAAGTCCGCCACCAAGTGCATACCCATGAATAAGTGCAATGGTTGGGAGATAATAGTTTTCCAGCTTGTCGAAAATTCTCTGGCCATGCTGGCTTAAATTCCTTGCCTCCTCTCCGCTTAATGCGGTAAATTCGGTGATGTCAGCCCCGGCAGCAAACGCTTTTTCGCCCGAACCAGTAAGGAGCAACAACCTGGAGCTATCGGGCAATTTGGCCGATACCACAGAATTAATTTCTGTAAAAACCTCTGCATTCAATGCATTAAGAGCCTGAGGTCTGTTTATGGTTAGCACAGAGTAGTGCTCATGGTGTACTAGTTGAATGCTGTTCATACTATTTCTTTGGTTTACTTAATTGTTCGAGACGATTTTTTTCTTCCTTATTCAGACTACGAATCCCCTTTTCTGAAATTTTATCAAGTAGAAAATCAAGCTCGGCTTCTTCAGAGGAAAACTTTCTACCAGTATTGAGGGAAACAACCTTCCCCCCTGTTTTGGGACCAAAGGAAAAAGGATTTTTGAATCGGAATGCGCCTTGAAGATACCGCAAATACAATATCCCACCGAGAGCGCCTCCAATGTGGGCTATGTTGCCGCCCGGGTTTCCCCCCGGAATTTCTACCAATGATATCAGCACAAAAACGAGCGCGATGTATTTCAACTTAACTGGTCCAAAAAATATAATGCTGATGGTGTAGTTCGGAACCAAAAAAGCTGCTGCGCAAATAATTCCATACACGGCACCAGATGCACCATGCAGATGCCCCGATACAGGAAACCAGGCACCAAGACTTTGGGAGAGCACAGCCACCAGAAGAAAAAGAAGTCCTCCTGCCAAACCTCCCGCCAGGAAAAACCATGGAATCCGTTTCGGACCAAGAAAATCCTGAAGAATCTGACCAAAAATAAAAAGGCTAATCATATTGAAAACCAGGTGCATTAGACCGGTATGCACAAATGCATAGGTGATCAGGGTCCATGGTTTGAAAATAAAGATGGCTGGTAGCGGAGAAAGCCCCAGATAATGGAGGAAGAATTCATCCAGACTTGTACCACTGGAAAACCAGGAGAAAAGATTGACGAGCTTGATCAGCAGAAATACCCCACAGTTGAGCACCAACATCTGCACAACTCCGTTGCGGTTTCCACGAAAAGCGTCCTGTATATCATTGCGAATTTCTCCCAGCATTTTCAGAATCTTTGAGGTTCCATTTTCCAGGTCCGCAGAATAATCCAGCCAACGAGCATTCCTCCAAGGTGGGCATAATGGGCAACATTGTCGCCGGGCACTTTTTCAACAGCATAATAGAGGGCCGCAACGGCATAAAAAGCAATTAGATATTTGGCCTGGACCGGAATAGGCGGAAAAAGAAGCATCATCCTGAGGTTGGGAAACAAATACCCAAAACCCAGCATCACGCCGTAAACAGCACCGGAAGCCCCCACCATTGGCGAATTTTCCCTGAAGGAAACCAAATCTCGGACAGCCCCGCTCGCTTCCTGAATGTACAGTGGATTTGCTGGATTTCGCCCATAGTCCTGAACAAAGGAAAGATTTCTCTCGGAGAGAAGACCCGGACTTTCAGCAAGCACCCTTGCAAAGAGGTCAGGGTTGGGCGATGCAAGAAACTCATTCGCAGCCTGTATGAAGGGATAAACCTCTGCCAGGTGAATCAGACTGTAAATAATTCCAGCCCCCACCGCAGTGGCAAAATAAAAAATCACAAACCTTTTTGGTCCCAAACGCATTTCCAGAATCGGACCGAATACAAGCAAGCCCAGCATGTTGGAAAACAAATGCGACCAACTGGCGTGAATCAGGGAATAGGTAAGAAGTTGAGTAGGAAGGAAGCCAGAAGCGAAGAGATATTTCAGCCCAAAAAGATTCACAAACAAATTGTGATCCTGAAGGACCAATGCCGGAACCGCAAACATCAACACATTGACGATGAGAAGGTTCTTTACAATTGGCGTTAGATTAAACATGCTTTGGGATGAGGAATTCTCCTCACGCAAAATTGATGGAATTATGCTGCTTCTGAAACAAAAAAAGCATGCATTTGAAAAAGAGTTTGAAAAAAAACTACTGGGTTTCTTCGCGCTTTTTTCGAAACTGAAGAACCGGCTTTTCATAGCGAGAAGGCACAATCAAAAATCCAAAAGACTCACAATCCTCTTTGCTGTGTTTGCTGTGGTGCACATAATGCGCATTGATCATTCTGTTGAGATATCGACTGCGTTTGGAAGGTCTCCAGCGAATACGCTGATGGACAATAAAATCGTGGAACACGACATAGAAAATCCCATAAAGCAGGATGCCAAGCGCTACTGAAAACAAATAGGGGTTGTTGAAATGAATGCCATACATAAACAAGCCAATGGAAGGCAGGCTGAATACAACACCGAACAAATCGTTTTTCTCAAGCGCATCGTTATGACGGGAATGGTGGGATTTATGCCATGTCCAAAGAAAGCCATGCATGATGTATTTATGCGTCCACCATGCCACAAACTCCCAAAATAGAAAAGTTGAAACTGCAATTACTGCACAAAGAAAAACCTTAAAAATCATCTGCAATCCTACTACCAGTTTTTAATAATATCCCTTACTTCTTCCATAAGCCACATAGGTGTGGATGTGGCACCACAAATTCCAACCCGATCATTTTCACGAAACCAAGCCAGTTGAATATCTCCTGGACTACTCACAAAGTGCGTTCTCGGATTGGATTCAAGACAAGCTTGAAACAACACCTTTCCATTGCTACTTTTTAAACCACTCACAAAAACAACAACATCAAATCGGCCTGCAAAGTTTCTTAATTCTGAATCCCGTTTTGAAACCTGTCTGCAAATGGTATCATTCACATCCACCTCAATGCCTGCTTCTGTGAGCGTTTTATGAATGGCATAAAAGCCTTCGGTGCTTTTTGTGGTCTGACTATAAAGTGAAATTCTTGAGGGCATTGTTGTCAGATCAAGCTCTTCAATGGATTGAAAAACTGTTGCCTGTTGGTTTGTTTGACCCAAAAGGCCTAAAACCTCGGCGTGGCCATGCTTTCCATAGATGTATACATTCTCCTGCTTCTGAAAAGTATTTCTGATTCTGTTCTGCAATTTTAAGACCACAGGACAGGAAGCATCCACCAAAACCAGGTTGTTTTCCAAGGCCAGTTTATAGGTGGCAGGCGGCTCACCATGTGCCCTGATCAATACTTTGGCATCTCGGATTTCAGACAATTGCGCATGGTCTATAATCTTAAGCCCTTTGCGTTGAAGGCGAAGGACTTCCTCATCGTTGTGCACAATATCTCCTAGGCAATACAAACTTCCCTCCTCCTCCAAAATATCCTGGGCCATTTCGATTGCATATACCACACCAAAACAGAAACCCGACTGTTGGTCAATGTCCACTTTAAGGTGAAGCCCTGTTTTAGAAACAGGTAACGGAACCGAAGGATTGTTTAGGGGCACGGCCATTTGAAATTCAGGTATTTAGAGCCGGTTTCAGGGGACCAAAAAGAAAAGTACGGGCAAGAAGAAGCAATTTATGAAAATTTGTCACCCTGATTCTATGTTCAAGCAATTCTTCAGGACCTTTTTCTGTAATTTTTACGAGGAGCTTCCGATAATAATTGAGGGCAAGCTGAACGCCACGGCGACAATTTTTAGGAAGTCGGTTGATGCCCTTTTGGGCTAGTTCAAATTCCTGTAAAATTTCAAGTTCGATCTGTTTTTTATCTTCCTTACTGAATTTGTCAATATCCAAACCGGGAAAATATACCCGCTTGCGGTCGACCAAATCAGATTTGATATCCCTTAGAAAATTAACTTTCTGAAAAGCAGAACCCAGTTTTCGGGCAGGAGAAATCAGAGACTGGAATAAGGCATCATCATCTTTGCAGAAAACCCTCAGGCACATAAGCCCTACCACTTCAGCCGATCCATAAATATATTGCTCATACAAAGCGCGGTCATATTTCTGATCGTGCAAGTCCATCTCCATCGAATGAAGAAATGCGTGAATATATTCAGGGTTAATTTCATTGCGGTTCACCACATCCTGAAAAGCATGCAGTACCGGATTGAATGAAATGCCATTGCGAATTGCGCGATCAGTTTCTTCCCTGAGCATTTGAAGCTGTCCTGCCGGATCCTTGTCCTGATAGGTATCCACAATTTCATCTGCCAGACGAACGAATCCATAAATGGAATAAATGTCATTCCGAATCGACTTATCCAGAATCAGAATACCAAGAGAAAAAGAAGTTGAATAGCGCTTGGTAATCAATGCGCTACATTCTATACAAGCCTCTGTGTACTGGTCTTTCATATTGGAAAGTCTTTCATTATTTCCGTTGCGGCCACTTCCCCAGAAATCAGCGCAGGTGGAACACCTGGACCCGGAACGGTAAGTTGACCCGCAAATACGAGATTTCGCACCTTTTTGCTGCGCATCGCTGGTTTCAAAATGGCAGTTTGCAAAAGGGTATTGGCAAGTCCGTAAGCATTGCCCCGAAGTGCGTGATAATCCGCAATAAAATTGCTTGCACCATAAGGCAAAGCAAAAAGAGTATCGGCTTCGAGGTCGTTACCCGTATGTCGCCGCACTTTATCGGACACATATGCAAAATACCGGTCGGTGATTTGCTTATCCTCAATCATTCCTGGTGCAGTAGGAATAAGGAGGAACAGATTTTCCTTGCCCTCAGGGGCAAGCGAATTATCAGTCAAAGAAGGTGCTGAAAGGTAAAATAAAGGTCGACTGGGCCATTCAGGCTTCTCATAAATTTCTTTGGAATGGACGCCAAAGTCTTCATCAAAGAAAAGATTGTGGTGTTTCAAGTTGTCAACCTTTTTTGAAAAACCACAGTAATATAGAATCGATGACGGCGCCATAACACGGGAATCCCAATAGGATGTGGAATAGGAACGCCATTTATTTTCAAGAAGCTTTTGTTCTGTATGGGCATAGTCGGCACCGGAAAGGACAACATCAGCATCGAAAGTACCAGAAATGGTATCAACAGAAACTGCTTTTCCACTTTGGTCAACATTGATTTTGGTCACTTCCTGGTTGTAATGAAATGAAACGCCGAGCTCCTTGGCCAGACTTACCATTCCTTCTACAATTCGATGCATGCCGCCCATTGGATACCAGGTTCCAAGTTTAATGTCGGCATAATTCATCAGGCTGTAGAGAGCCGGTGTTTTCTCCGGAGTTGCGCCCAGAAACAGGACAGGAAACTCAAGGATTTTAAGGATTTTCGGATGTGAGAAATACCGCCCAACATGGCGCTTAAAATCCGAAAGCAGGTTTAGTTCAAAAAAGCCTTTTATAGTCCGGAAATTGGCAAATTCAAGGATGGATTTTCCGGGCTTAAAAACCAGGTTGCCAATTCCTTCGCGGTATTTTATTTCCGCATCGCGCAGAAATTCTTCGAGTCGCTTACCAGCTCCGGGTTCCCAGGCGTCAAAATCTGAAGCCAATTTTTTCCAGTCGGCTGGCACATCGTACCAATCGCCTTCACCAAAAAAAACCCTGTAAGAAGGGTCGAGGCGCTCTAGTTGGTAATAATCAGAACATTTTTTATCAAAACATGCAAAGAAACGATCAAAGACATCTGGCATCCAGTACCAGGAAGGACCCATGTCGAATGTAAATCCATCTTTGCAAAAAACCCGGGCTCTGCCGCCCGCCATGGTGTTTTTTTCTAGAACACTTACGCTATATCCGGCCTTGGCCAGGAAACAGGAAGCAGAAAGAGCAGCAAAGCCACTTCCAATTATGACGACCTTATTCACTTGCCGGTTTATCAGTGCTGTTAATTCAATTTTGATACATTTTCAAAGCATCTTTCAATTCCTTTCTAGCCAGGTGAATTCTGTTTTTCACTGTTCCAATTGGAATGGAAAGGCTGTCAGCAATTTCATGATACTTGAAACCGTGAAAGTACATTAAAAATGGCTCACGGAAAACTGAATCCAGACAAGTAAGTGCTTTTTGAATGTCCTGCATCATGAAAGAAGCCTCTCCGGCATTGCTTACAAGTGCTGCAGATGAATTGATAAAATGTAAATTTTCTGTGGTGTCAATGAAAGTTTTTCGCTTCACCAATTTCTGATAGTTGGTGATGAAGGTGTTTTTCATGATGGTGTACATCCAGGCTTTTAAGTTGGTGCCATCAGAAAACTTCTCCCTGTGTGTAAATGCCTTTAAAACAGTATCCTGCAACAAATCAGCAGCATCATCACTGTCTTTGGTTAATCGAAGTGCAAAAGGTTTGAGTGCTTTTGTCGATTGGTTTAAGGCGTAACTGAATTCGAGCGCGGTCATGGTCTATCGATTTTGTTTAATGCAAAAGTACATTTGCTTCCACAAAACTCCCAAATTTTGTTTACTCTTTTTTTGAAAATGTTAAACAAAATATTCCGGGCCAAGCAAAAAGCAGTTCCAGACAAATAATTTTCCTCCAAAAAAACCCCATTTGAAAAGCCCTTTGGAACTAAAAGACAAAATTGATTTACCTTGGTCCGAGTTTCAAAAGCTGTGACAACTACTCTTTTTGCTTTGTTCCCCGAAAGGTGGAACCAATTCTCGAAAAAATTCGAAACCGGTGCTGCCGATTACATTGGCAAGCGCTGGGCTAAAACCCTCGACGCTTATCCTCAAATGGAAAAAGCGGTTTTTCTGGATTCATTGATGCCATCCGAACCAGATGGATTTCCGGCCAGTTACCGGCGCTTTATCAAAGTCGGACTTCAACTTTCAGACCAGGTTGGCAACCTGTTTGAACTTTGTTTCGAGAAAGGTTATGAGAAAGTAATTTTCGCAGAAACCATTTGTGCTGCCTTGCCTGATGATTTCCCGGCGCAATTTCTGGATGCTTTAGACAATCAGGATATGGCATTTCTTCCGGCTGGCGATGGTTCTGTACTCATGGCCGGAATGAAAATCAAGGACTTCAGGAACTGGGATTTTTTTCAATTTCACGAAGCTGCGGCCATTGTAGAAATCCTTAGTATCTGCAATGAAAACCAGCTGACCTATAAATTATTTGAGCCTTACGACATCCCTTCAGCCGAAAACCTGTTCCGAAAAGAACTAAGATCCTGAATGGCTCCACAAAAGTTTAGCGTACAATTGACGAGATGATTTCAAATCCGATTTCCGTACAATCCGGGCAAAGCCTTTTGGATTACAATTCATTTCACATCAATGAAAGCAGCCGCTTCTTTTGTCAGGTTTCAGAAACCGGGCAAATTCAGGAGGCATTGAACCTTGCAAAATCTCAAAACCTGGAAGTCCTAGTTCTGGGTGGTGGTTCAAACATCTTGCTTACAAAAGCATTCGATGGCATCACCATCAGAATTTCTAACAAAGGAATCGAAGTGCTTGAAACCAATGATGAGCATGTTGTGCTCCGTGTTGCGGCAGGTGAAAACTGGCATTCATTCGTAGAACATTGTCTGGAAAACAACTTTTTCGGACTCGAAAACCTCTCCCTGATACCAGGTTCTGTTGGTGCAGCCCCGATGCAAAATATTGGTGCTTATGGTGTTGAAGTTGGATCCACGATCGTCTCCGTTCAGTATTTCGACAGGCAAAAAGAGCAATTTGAACATATCTCAGCAGAGGATTGCAAGTTTGCTTACCGGGAAAGCATTTTCAAAAACACACTGAAAAACAGTGCCATTATCTGGACTGTTGATTTTAAACTCAGCCGGCATGCAAAACCCGCCACTGGCTATGGAGACATTGCCGCCTTGCTTGCAAAACAAGGAATTTCAAATCCTTCTCCTGTTGATGTAAGCCGTGCAGTGATCGAAATTCGCAGGTCTAAACTTCCGGATCCGGCTGTCCTCGGCAATGCAGGAAGCTTTTTCAAAAATCCGGTCATTTCTTCCGCCGACTTTGAAATCCTGAAGAAGGAATGTCCCGAAATTCCCTCCTACCCTGCTCCCGACGGATTGGTAAAAGTGCCGGCTGGCTGGCTGATTGAAAAAGCAGGCTGGAAAGGGTACAGAACAGCCAATTGCGGGGTCCACGAAAGGCAGGCCCTTGTGCTTGTAAACCACGGTTCGGCCAAAGGATCGGACATTCTGAATCTGGCATGGGAAATAATAGAAGATGTCCGGCAGAAATTCGGAATTCAACTCCATCCCGAAGTAAACATCATTTGATGAATCGCCTGCTGATCATTCTGGCCTTCCTCCTACTGGAAAAGCCCCATTTGAGTGCGCAGGACAATCAAATTGAACGAGAATTTTCCGGCAACTTTGGTTTTGGCGGAATTCTTGCCCACAACAAATCGGTTCAACACCTGGCACAAAGCCACCCCGTACAAATTGGATTGGAATATTTCCTGCGCAATCCATCAAATCCCTTTGGCAGCAAAATGAAAAATGCTGGTCTGGGATATGGACTTCACTATATTGATTATCGGTCAGATAAACTTGGGAATTCTCTTGCCGCCCTGATTTTTCTTGAACCGGCAATCGGCTCAAAATTTGCTTTTAGAATCGGAACTGGAATTTCCTGGAACAGCCGTCCGTTTAGCCTGGAAGAAAATACCAGCAATACTATGTTGGGCTCCAGACTTTCGGGTGCGATGCAGGCCAGATTGATGGCTCGAATTCCAGTGGGAAAAAATTGTTTGCTCAAAACTGGAATTGGCCTTACCCATTTCAGCAATGGCGCATATTCCCTTCCCAATATGGGCATCAACCATTTTTACCTTTTTGCTTGCCTTGGTTTTTTGAAAAAGTACCCAAACCCTTCCGGAAATGAAGTTCAAAAACCCAAAGTTAAAATTGGCTGGAATGCTGGAATTTCCGGCTCAGTTTCGGCGGTTGAACGCTATCCCATCAACAACAAAAAATACCTTGTGTATCAAATTCAAAGCAGAATAAACTACCGAAAGGGTTTGCTTTCAGGATTTTCAAGCGGGCTCGACCTGATGTACAATGCAGCCTTGGCATCCAGAATCAAAGAAACTTCTGAAGAAAAAAATCCAGGCCTGATGATTGGAATTCCTTTGGGGCATGAATTATTTGTATCAGAAAGGCTATCGCTAATCTCAGAGGCCGGGGTTTATCTCTCTGGAAACCAAAAGTTTTACCCTGCCTTTTACCAACGATATGGCATTCGGTACAAAACAAAACCTGGCATTTGCCTAGGCATTTTGCTCAAAACCCACAGGGCAAATGCAGAATGTATGGAGTTCAACCTAGGATATTCTTTCGGAAAATGAAGTTCAGTCATCGCCATATTTTATTACTGGTAATGCTACTTCAGGCATGCAGCAAGGACCCGGGTGCCGGGTGTATAAATTCCAGCGGCCCAGTTAGAGAAGAAACCAGACAAATAAATGCATTCAAATACCTTCGGGTGTCGGATGACATCAGTGTCAACTGGCATGATTCGAGCGAAACCTTCCTGAAATTAAAGTGCGGCAAAAACCTCATGCCGGGTATCATCACAAAATCGGAAGGCAACGAACTCATTATAGAAAACCAGAACCGATGCAATTGGGTGAGAAGCTATAAGCTGCCGATGGAAATCGAGCTTTATAGTCCGGCGCCCTGGATGATACGCCTGGATGGTTTTGGAGAATTTCGTTGTATCGACAGTCTTAATGCCGGACTCATGACGCTCCAACTCTACGGATCAGGACGAAGTTATATTAAAATGGCCGGCGGGATTTTGTACTGCGATTTTTCTGCATTGGAAAATGCCGAAATAAGCGGTTATGCAGATTATGGGATTTTCGCGATTCAAAATACTGGCAAACTGGATGCCTCCCGCTTGAAGATGCGAAGCATTGAAGTGGATATGAAAGGCGAAAACGATGCATCCATTTTTTCAACCGACTCGCTGCGCGGCAAACACAACAGCCCCAGAAGTTTGTTTTTAAAAGGGAATCCGCATCAGTCGGTACAGTTCCTCAGCACGGGGAGAATTGAGGGATTGTAAGCATCCAAGTGTTGTCAGGTTTTCGCAACTGACGATGAAACATTTAGTTCGTTTGTTTCCGGTTTGACAGACAAATCTGAGTGCACAAAAAATCTCCAGAATCCGGCTTATGTTGGATCTTTTATGGAATGAAGTCTCAATGAAACCCAAAAACTCCGGGCTTCAGACTCATCGGGGCTTTTTTAACGGGTTTTGCCGAACATCGAAAAAGGTCAGAATCAAAATCCGACTGCCTTTTATCCGGTAAAAAACCCTCGTTTTACTTGTAATCAGATAGCTTCTGATGTTCTTTTCCGGGACCTCAGAAATTCCTATTTCAGGAAATTCAGAGACTGTATTCAGAAACTTCGAGGTTTTCTCTTGAAAAGTATGAGCCGCTTTTTCTCCGAATTCTACTTTCAGATAGTTCCAGATTAATTCCAGTTTTTTCTGTGCAGTCGGAGTAAAGTAAATGGTCATTTCAGACGGCTGATGACCGCTTCTTTCGTAATCAGATTTGCATCGTCTTCAGATTCCAGGTAGGCATCCAGCACTTCCTGTTGCTCACGCTTTGATAATGTGTGCCAGACGGAAGCTTCCTTCTGTGCCAGCGCATCCTGAAAGAATCGCAATACAGCCTGAAGAACAGACTCATTATGGGTCTGATTCAGCAATTCGGTAATGGAAGATTTCAGGTGCAGGTCGTTCATGTAAACAAAGATATAGAATCAAGGGCAACTTCGGTATGCCATCAACTATAAAATCAGGAAAACTTCAGCCTAGCTTTTTATTCGATTTCAGCTCGCGCAGCTCTTCGGTCAACTGTCATTAGAGTTCGCCGAAAGCGCTCTAAGGACATTTAATAACACCAGGTCAAATTACCCGGGAAGGATCCTCTGCACCGGGACCGGAGCCCTTACAGTTATTTGTCAATCCCAAGAGGCCATTCGATGAAAGAACTCTAGGGATAGAAAGTCTGGGGTTAAATCAGAATTTCGGATTATTTTTGAGTAAAAATAATTCCATGAGCACCGCCCAGGCTTTCTACGAAATCTACAAATCCCTGCCCAAGAAGACCAGGAAAGAAGTACTTGAATTGCTTCAGGACGAAATTGTTATGGTTTCCAGAAATGCAGTTACGGAAGCGGCAGATGAAATCCGGCGATTGAAAAGCGGACAATCCGCAGCCTTAAGTATGGATGAATTTTTCCGGCAGCTAAAGTCCTGATTTCTTGGCGGAGGTCCGTGTTTTGACAAGCTTTCTACGGAAGGCAAAGAAGTTTTTGAAGAAATTTCCTTCGCTGGTTACTGAACTGGAAATGCTCGCAGATTCCCTTAGAACTTCACCCGGACAAGGTACCCATCTTGGCTCTGGCCTTTATAAAAAAAATCCGGCTGGCTTCGGAGAGTAAAGGCAGGGGTAAGTCGGGCGGTTTTCGGATCATAACCTATTATATCCCACCATCCAAAACTGGGCACATTGTTTATCTCGTAACCATTTACGACAAATCTGAAGAGTCCTCTATTTCCAAAGAAGAACTACAGGAACTTATTCGAAGGCATTTGGGGTAAATTTTATTATTCCGCAGCCTTCCACCTGGCCTTAGAGTTAACTAAAAGCGCTCTAAGGACTTTCCAATAAAACCGGGTCTCTGGCCCGAAGAATTATTATTATCAAGGCATTCGTAGGAATAGGAATCAGAGTCTGGACTTTGATTAAGCGGATTAAACGATTAATATGATTTTCAGATATTTATTGAATCAAGGCAATCACAGAAATCATAAAAATCAGAGTCTGGACTATGATTAGCGAAAAATAATTGCAATTCAACATTCCGCAAAGCATTCCTGGTTGGCGCGATAGAATTCTCTCCCCCATTTTTTTCTCTTAACCCAAGCTACGCAGTGAGAGCTCAGTCCAAAAACCTCCATCCTGAAAATCCATTTTTAAAATAATTGTTGCCATTTTCCACCATTGATAAATAAATCGTATGTTTGTGATGGATTATACCGACATAATATGGATTTATTGATTTCGGGATAAATCACCATTAAACATTAATCTTAGGCTGAACGATGGAAAAAGGAACCAAATACTGGCACGCCATGAGCGACCCGGCTTTGCTGGAATTGCTGGGCAGGTTTATTCAGCAAACCAGATTGCAACAAAACAAAACACAGCAACAAGTAGCCACAGCGGCTGGAATCAACCGGTCTACCGTGGTTCAAATCGAAAATGGGGGTGGCGGCACAATGCTTTCATTTATTCAGATATTAAGGGCTTTAGAGCAACTTCAAATGTTTGAGAATTTTGAACCAAAGCAACAAGTTCCAAGTCCCCTGGAACTGGCAAAAATGGAACAAAAGAAGCGTCAGAGGGCCAGTGCCAAAAAAGTAGCTCAAGTTAAAAAACCTGAAAGCGACTGGTAATGATTTCAACAGCATTCATAAACATTTGGAACAAACGGGTTGGAGCCATTGCATGGGATGATGAAAAAAGAATGGCTTCATTTGAATATGAACCTGCCTTTTTGGCAAATAACTGGGATTTAGCGCCATTAAAAATGCCGGTTACCAGTGCAGGAAAACAGGTATTTTCATTTCCTGAATTAAGAAATACATCCACATTTAAAGGCCTACCCGGTTTAATTGCCGATGTATTACCTGATAAATACGGAAGTAGTTTAATTAACGCCTGGCTGGCAAGCAATGGCCGCCCTGCAGACAGCATGAACCCGGTTGAACTCTTATGCTTTATTGGCAAAAGAGGGATGGGTGCATTAGAATTTGAACCTGTGTTGCCAAAAGCCAATAAGGGGGCTACTAAAATCGAATTAAATAGTTTGATTCACATTGCGCAGGAAATACTCCTCGGAAAGATAGATTTCAATGCCAGCTTATCGAGTGATGAAGCAAAAGCTTTAAGTGATATATTAAAAATAGGTACTTCAGCAGGTGGGGCCAGGGCAAAAGCGGTGATTGCGTTTAATCCGGAGACGAAGGAGATTCGCTCTGGTCAGGCAGATGCACCAAAGGGGTTTTCCCATTGGCTTCTAAAGTTCGATGGTGTTACCGATCAGCAATTAGGCACTTCATCAGGATACGGAAGGGTTGAAATGGCTTATTACCTTATGGCGCAAGAGGCCGCAATTGAAATGACCGAATGCAGATTGCTCGAAGAAAATGACAGAGCGCATTTTATGACAAAGCGCTTTGATCGAGATCACGAAAAAGAAAAACTTCATGTGCAAAGTTTTTGCGCCATTGCACACTACGACTTTAATGAGATTACTTTATTTAGCTACGAACAGTTGTTTGAAACCATGC
>CANETC010000053.1 GCA_947441055.1 Cytophagaceae bacterium
ACATACAGTTATGGCCAGAAAAAGGACCAAACCACTGAATCTTGATTTAAAAGACATGTGTTTTAAGCGGTAAAAATTGAGGGTATTTTCTTCAAGCGAAATTACAGCCTTTGATTATTAAAAAAGGGCCAAAAGGCCCAAAATGATACATGCGTACAAAGGATGCTGAAGCTGCTACAGAAGGCTTCTATTCAAGTAAAATTGATCAAGCAATTCCAAAGTAAAATCAGAAGGTTTACCCCCCTCTTCCAAAACAAATATTTCGGAAATAACTGCCTCAGAAGAAGGTTCAGCACTGAGGCAAACCACCATCCTCCATAAAGTTGACGGCTTTCTGAAAAGTTTCATAACCTGAACAATGTGGAGGTTGTTCCTTTTTAATTGCTGAATGGCTTTGATCCATGCATCTGGAGAAAACAAAAGCCAGATCCGCCCATTCTTATTCAAATTTGCTTGCATAAATTCAAGCCAATCCCCCAAACCTTCTGCTGCCATGTGCATGGCTTGACGTCTTCCCGAAATCGGTGAGGGCATATGCTCAAAAAAAAACGGTGGATTGCATACAATCAAATCAAATTTTCTTGACTCAATTTTAAACTCCCTGAAATCCATTTCTAAAAGTTCCATTCTGTTGGTCCAAGGAGCGTTTTCATAATTAAACCTACAGTCTATCGAAGACCCCGAATCCAATTCTATCCCTGTAATTTTGGATAAAGGAAATTCCTGCGCCAACATTAATCCAAGCAATCCTGTGCCCGCACCAAGGTCAAGCACATTTTGAATTGAACTTTCGGAAGCTGATTCTGTTTGGACAATTAAGCCACCAAAAATGCATGAATCGGTACAAACCTTCATGGCAGACCGGCCTTGCTCGATCCGGAATTGCTTAAACTCAAACCAGGAATTCCCCATTTGTTTCAATTATTTCCGCCCAAAATCGGCTGGATTTTCTCCCCAATGGGTGGTTTCCCATTTGATAATCCTGTTGGTAAACTGATGTGAAGTCAGCCACACAATTGCTCTGTCGGTAAGTTCCCATGCATTTTCAGTTTGTGAATCGCGCTTCAACTCAGACTTTACTTTCCTTTTGTTCACCCAGGAAATGGCTGTTGCAGAGTCAGAATAAATCGGCAATCCGGAACCCGCCTTGTACAATGCCGCCAATGCATGAACGATGCCCAGAAATTCTCCGATATTGTTTGTAGCCCAACCTACTTTTACCGAGAAAAGCAATTTCTTTTCGGGCATTAAAAAACCTTGATATTCAGTGGGCCCAGGAACACCGGAACATGCTGCATCCACCACAACAAAATTACCTGATGGGTATGGCAGGCTTCGATTTCCTGTATTTTTTTTTACCTCATTGCTTTTAGTTCCTGTATTATCTACGGGAGGAAGGCGTTTGTTTTTCCAGGCAGCTTCTGCTTGTGCTTTTACAGTAAAACTCCGATAAACAGGTCCAGGATATCCAAATACCTGAGCCTTAGCATCATCCCAGTTTGTATAAATCCCAGGGGTTCTGCCTTTCAACACCACATACCATTTTTCTTTGTCCATAAAAGCAGGCGCAAGTTATGGATTTCCGGAATTGAGGGATTCAACAATCAAGTAAGAAAAACGAGCTTGGACAACCATTGAGTATTTGCAAATTTGTGGCACGAAAAATACTTTGAAAAACGATCGTCAATCGGATGAAATAAGACTTGGTTTCGACCAAGTAAGGGCACTTGTGGCTGAAGGATGTATTGGAGAACCGGCAAAAGCACTTGCGGCTGCAATTCGGTTTCATACAGACTTTCCTACTGTGTTAAGGCTTCAGGAAGAAAATGAAGAATTTCGAAAACTATTGTCAGAAGGAATTCAGATTCCGGAAATCAATTTTTTCGACCTTGAGCCACTCACCAAACATCTTGAAGTGCAAGGATACTCACTGGAATCCAGCGAGTGGTCGCGTTTGAGCCGAGCGCTTCATACTTCAGATTCAATCCTTCGGACAATGAGAAAGCATATGGCCAGATTTCCAAGGCTATTCGCGCTCTCGAGTAAAGTTGAAATTCCGGCTGAAATCCTTTATAGGATTTCTCAGGTTTTCACAGAAGACGGCGACATTCGCGACTCTGCTTCCCCAGAACTAAACCGGCTTAGAAAAAAGAAAATAGACGAGCAAAGCAGGCTGAGGCGAAAGCTGGATCTTGCACTCAAAGCTGCTATCGGTTCAGGTTTTACACCCGATGATTCTGGTATCACAATCCGAAATGGCCGAATGGTGATACCTGTTTTGGCGGAATTCAAACGGCGCGTCAGGGGATTTATACATGATGAATCTGCCACTGGCCAAACCGTTTACATCGAACCGGAAGAAGCACTTGAGGCCAATAATGAAATAAGAGAAATTCAATTTGCTGAAGTCAGGGAAATTCAAAAGCTGATGCTGGAACTGACTGATTCCATCAGGCCCTTTAAAAGTGCGATTGAAGGAGCCGGACGACATCTTGCACAAGTTGACCTGATCCGTGCAAAAGCCAAGTTTGGACTTAAAATCAATGCCTGCCTTCCAGCATCTCATGAAGGACCAAGCTTTCGAATTTTTGATGGAAGACATCCCTTGCTTTACCTTTCCCATAAAAAGAAAGGCCTGCCATTAGTTCCATTGAACATTTGGCTAAGTGAAGAGAAGAGAGTTCTGATTATTTCTGGCCCAAATGCAGGTGGAAAATCGGTTTGCCTTAAAACCGTGGGATTGATCCAGCTTATGTGGCAGTCAGGCATTCCGGTTTCAGTTGGCGAAGGATCCAGCTTGGGGTTTTTTATGAAAGTAATGGCCGATATCGGCGACCAACAATCCATTGAAAATGATCTGAGTACTTATAGCTCGCATTTGCCCAACATGCGTCGAATGCTGGAAGAGGCCGACAAATCAAGCCTGGTTTTATTGGATGAATTTGGCACTGGCACAGACCCCGCTTTAGGTGGCCCAATAGCAGAAGCGGTTCTCGAAGCGCTTTGCCACAGGAAAGTTTTTGGACTCGTCAACACCCACTATACAAACCTCAAAAATTTTGCAAGCCGGCACCCCTTTTGTGAGAATGCGGCTATGAAATTTAATTCGGCAAAACTGGAACCTCTTTTTCAATTGGAAATAGGAAATCCAGGCAGCTCATTCGCATTGGAAATCGCTGAAAAAACCGGTCTTCCGAAAGCAGTTTTAAACCAGGCCCGAAATAAAATAGGAGCCAAAAAACTCAATGTTGACAAACTTATTGGGGAATTGGAATCGGAAAAACAAGAACTTGAAACCAGAAGCCGCGAGCTAAAAGACCGAGAAAAAAATGCGAAGCTCCTTTTGTCTGAGAATGAAAGGAAATCAAAAGAATTAGAATCTGCGAAAAACAACATTCTGAACAAGGCCAAAATTCAGGCAAGCTCACTCCTGGAAGAAGCCAATCGAAAAATAGAAGAAACAATTCGTACCATTAAGGAAACGCAGGCGGAAAAAACCAGCACCAGACTTGCAAGAACCGAATTGGCAGAACTCCGCGAGAAAATCATACCAGAAATACAGGTTGAACCGCTTCCGGAAAAAAAGGACAAAAAATCGATTGCCGCACCTAAAATAGAGGTTGTATCCGGAGAAATAAAACCAGGCGATTTGGTGAGAATAAAAGGCACTCAAAGCGCCGGAATTGTGCTGGCTTTCAGAGGCAAAAATGTGGAGGTTGAAATTGGGGAACTTCGAACAAACCTCAAAGCAGAGAAACTTGAAAAAATAAATCGACTTCCAGATAGCGAAATCAGCCACAAACGAGGCAGCCTTAACTTGGGCGAGAAAATGATGGAATTCCATACCCAGCTGGATATTCGGGGACTTCGTGCAGATGAGGCATTAAAGAAAGTAGAGGGCTGGCTGGACGAGGCAATGTTACTCGGACAAACTGAGCTTCGAATCCTGCATGGAAAAGGAGATGGCATTTTAAGGACGCAAGTCCGGAACCTTTTGCGGGCCTATCGCCAAGTTGGTCAGGTCAGAGATGAACATGCCGACCGCGGAGGTGCTGGTGTAACATTGTTTGTCCTGAATATGTGATTTAGGCTTATTCTGAAATAAATATTCAAGATAGTTGTGGGTAAAAGTTTTGAAATGGAATTCAGTTTCCTACTTTTGCAGCCCTAATAAAAAGGTTCCGTGGCCGAGTGGCTAGGCAGAGGTCTGCAAAACCTTCTACAGCGGTTCGAATCCGCTCGGAACCTCAATTTTTTAATCAAGCGGGAGTAGCTCAGTTGGTAGAGCGACAGCCTTCCAAGCTGTAGGTCGCGGGTTCGAGCCTCGTCTCCCGCTCAAATTGCCGAAGTGGTGAAATTGGTAGACACGCACGTTTCAGGGGCGTGAGACTTTAGGGTTGTGTGGGTTCGAGTCCCACCTTCGGTACGAAAACTGCATTGAAGAATGTGGTTTTTTTTGTTTTACCATTCCAGAACATGGTAAGCTGTCCGGAAAACACACTCATCCTTAACTTTCGTTTGCCAGAATGACATTTTCTGGCTAAAAACTACAGTAACCCAAAAATAAACCTTGGCTGTGAAAAGTAATTATCTTATTTTTGGTCTAAATTCTTACCCATGAAGCCACTTTTCTTAGGGAAAATTGCATTGGTTTTCCTATGTTATTTCCTGATCATATCTAAGGCATCTGCCCAGTTTTCGGCCGGACTCAGAACCGGAATATCCGTAAATTACTACGCCGATCAAGCGCAGACCTATTCATTCAGAAATTCGTCGGATGGATCCATACGGCACAGGGCAGGATTTTCCCTTACACCCGGTTTAGAAGGGTATTTTTCCTATTCAGGCAGCAACCGCCTGATTTACCGAATAGGGCTGAATATTTTTAGCCTGGGACATCGGGAACAATTATTTGATCTTTATGGATCAGAGATGGGGACCGCCACATACACCAGAAGATACATCGGCAGCAGCCTGATGGCTGGTTATCGCCTGCTCGATGCCGAAAAGGCAAAATTAACAGCAAGCCTCGGCCTGATTCCTTCTGTTCAATACTATGGAGGCTTCGGAAGTTTTATGAAAAACAACCCAAACTTATTACAAAGTGAGGGCCTGCCGGAAACACATCGGATCAATTCGCCCTATTACCGTTTCCTGCTGGCAGGAGTTCTTTCCCTTGGTGCAGAAATTCCACTCGGTAAAAACTGGGTATTCACACTGGATTCGGTTTGGTCTGGTGACCTGTACAAGATGGAAAAACAAAAATATACGAAAGACTCAGGAGCAGATGCCTGGAAAGTAATTGGAAATCTTCCGGAGAAATGGCATTTCCTATCTTCAAGCCTAATGCCCGGCATCAAATACCAGTTTCAGAAAAGAAGCTGAATACAGATTTCCTGACCCCGGATAATCGATTGGGCCAGTGAAACCGATAAGACATGAGTTTTACTCAGATTCCGTATTGGATGCATGTCCTCAGGCGCTAAGATTCGAAAAGCACAGCAGCTTCACGGGGTACAGAAGATCAGGCTGCCAGGCTCATTATTTGAATCAAATTGGCATCGGAATCAAATTTCTAATTCGGATCCCGGATTGAATTACAGCAACAGAAACATACTGCCATAAAAATCAGAAGGCCCTCAAAGAGAGCCTTCTGAAATTTCAATAAACCCAAAATCACAATTGTTGGCATTTTCCCTAAATGCGCCAACACACAAATATGATGATTTTACACTTATAAGCATGACTAAATTTACATTTTAGCTGCGAATGATGAACTTGTTCATCTGAATCGCTGACTCATGGTTGGTTATTTTCCAACAAAACCTTCCTGACTTCCTTTTGGCAAATCCAATGATTCGAAAACCGAATTCCGGCTTTTGTACTCAGGCACAATCTGTTTCATTCTCATTACGATTTCCCTGTCTTCTTTATAAGCAAGCAAACCTGTGAGTTGATCCAATTGATTTTTAGCCTCCAGATAGTCATACTCCCTTACCCTTGCCTTCATGATTTTATGATGGTGGGTTGGAATAATATTTTCCTTTTTGGCGAGAAGTTCTTCCTCGAGCTTTTCTCCTGGTCTAAGTCCAGTGAAAACAATTTTTATTTCCTCGTGTGGAATCTTACCGGAAAGTCTGATCATTTTCTCAGCCAAATCTACAATCCGAACCGGCTTACCCATATCAAAAATAAAGATCTCCCCACCTTTTCCCATTGCACCAGCATCTAGCACCAGCTGACAAGCTTCAGGAATCGTCATAAAAAACCGGGTAATATCAGGGTCGGTTACAGTAACCGGACCACCTGCAGCAATTTGCTTTTGAAACCGTGGAATCACCGAGCCATTAGACCCCAGAACATTGCCAAATCGGGTGGTAATAAAGCGGGTAACTGAGCCACTTTCCTTTACAAAATTGTTCAGCGACTGAATATAAATTTCAGCGATTCGCTTACTGCAGCCCATTACATTGGTAGGATTAACGGCCTTATCAGTGCTAATCATCACGAAACGCTCAACCTTATAATTCACCGCCAAATCCGCAATCACACGTGTTCCCAAAACATTTACGCGAACGGCCTCAAACGGAGAATGCTCCATGGCCGGAACATGCTTGTACGCGGCTGCATGGTACACAATATCCGGCTTGCATTCCTTGAATATTCTGTCCATCCGATTCTGATTGCTCACATCAGCCACATAACTTTTAATGTTTGCTGCAGCAGAATATTCTTCCATGGCAAGACCAAGTTCAACCAAGGGCGACTCGGCCGTATCAACCAAAACCAAGAGACTGGGTTTGAAACCGGCCACCTGGCGCACAATTTCAGAACCGATGGAACCGGCGGCACCGGTTACCATTACTACTTTATCTGCTAATTGAAATTCGAGGTGCCGATTGTCAAGAACAATTGGCTCCCTGTCAAGCACATCCTCAATGTCAAATTTCTTTAGCTGCTGCAGATTCAACTCACCATTCAGCCATTTTTTAACTGGCGGTGTGTACAGCATTTTAACATTGGCATCCAAACACATTTCGGCAAATTTCTGCCTTCGTGTTGGATCGATATCTTGAATTGAAAGGACTATGGTATCAATATTGTATAACTGAACCACCTTCTCAAAGTCTTTATCGGCATGAAAAATTGGTTTTCCCCCCAAGGACTTACCCACCACCATTTGGTTATCATCCAACCAGGCCACCAGGTTAAAATTGCTGTTTTTGTCATCCTGTATGGCTTGCTTTACAAACAATCCTGATTGACCAGCACCAAAAATGGCGACATTCTTTTTGCTTAACCGATTGACATTTCTTGACGCTTTGATTTCCTCAGCAATCAGTTTTATCGTAAAACGATACACGACCAGAATGAAGGAAACCAAAACATAGTCAATCAGAATTATGGAAAGGGGATAGAAGAAATGGAATTTGTCTCCAACAGAAAAAATGCGGAAAATTCCATATTGGACAACAAAAAATAAGCTTGAGTAACTAACTGCCAACAAGACATTTTTGATGTCTTTCTCGCCTGTGTACTTTATCAGGCTGGCATAGGTCTTCAAAAAATAAAATGGGACTATCCGCACGAACACCACGAAAGCCAGGGTGTAAGGGGCAGACTCAAAAACATGAGGTGGAATCTGAAAATTGAAGCGGAGTGCGTTTGCGGTAAGAAGAGAAAAAATCACTACCATCACATCCAGGCTCAAAATTAGGAACCTCGAAAGAAGGGCTTTGGTAAGAAAATTTCTTATTTTAACACGCATTAAACTTTATGGATTTGAGCAGAGGCTCAAATTTATTCAATTATCACCACTAGCAAATTGACCTATATTAGCCATGGGGTAATATTTAGTCCAAAAACCCTACACTATTTAGGTTTATCGGAGATCAATCGGCGGCCATTACCGGGGCCCCGGTTTTTAATGACTCAAGTGCCGCAAAGCAAGCAAGGTGGGTATTTCTAATGGATTGCCAGTCAATAGGATATATTCCTCCTGTTTTGTTTAATGAAGAAACAATGCCAAACATTGCTCGGTGTCCTTTGTCTTGACCGGACTTCATCCCTGAAAAACCCCTTGTACCAAATCCTTCCAGTTTTCGAAAATTGTCAAGGATCAGATTTTTTCCAGAGAAGAAAACTTCAACCCTTTCCTTGCTATAGGCCTTGGAACCATTTGCGAAATAATTGATTACACCAATAGATCCATTTTTGTACCTAAGATGGATTGAGGCAACATCCGTGGTCTGATTTGTTTGAATACCCATTGCAGTCATAAAAACTCTTTCTACTTCGGAACCCGTGAGAAAAGAAATTAAATCCACAAAATGGCAGGCCTCTCCTAGGATTCTCCCTCCACCTTGCTGAAGGTCGTGCACCCAAATTTCGGGCGGAATGAAGCCCGCATTCATAGTGGCAATTACAGAAATAGGCCCAGGATTATTGCCAATTATGTATTTCATTTTCACTGCAAAAGGCGAAAACCTTCTGTTGAAACCCAGCATCACATGGCGACCACTTTCTTGGATGGCCTCCGCAATTGAATCCAATTCTTCCCGACTGAGGGCCAGCGGTTTCTCCACAAAAACATCCTTACCAGCTTTTAGCGCTGCAAGGGTCATGGGCGCATGAAGATGGTGTCTGGTGGTGATGATGGCAAGACCTACGGAAGCTGAATTCAATAACTCGTGGTAATCGGTGGTAGATGCCGGTATGCCGTACTTTTTTGCGAGAAAAGTTCCACTAACCCCTGTATTGCTGGCGATGATTGCCAGATTTGCCCCTGCCTTTTTAAGGGCTGGAAGCATGGTCATTTTGGTATAATTACCAGCACCAATAATGCCGATTCCAGCTTTGGCCGAAATTTGCTGCCCTTTGGTATGAACCATCCGGGACGGATCAGGATTTTCATCGTAAACGAGGATGCTGGCAATGGTCTTACGACCGGCCATTGAACCATAAATTTCCTGAAAATTATCCAGCTTAACCCTTTCTGAAATGAGGGAAGAAACCTGAAGACGGCCTCTGGAAATGGCCTGAAGTATTGCCTCGAAATTGCGCTTTTCAGTCCAGCGAACAAATGGCAGAGGATAGTCAATGCCTCTGGCCTCGTAATCTTCGTCATACCTTCCCGGACCATAAGAACAAGAAACCTGAAAACTCAATTCCTTTTCATAGAATTCGGAGCGGTTTAATTCAAGGCCAGTTACCCCAACCAGAACGATTCGACCTCTTTTCCTTGACATTCGGGCCGCCTGGCTAACAAGCGTTGAATCTTTGGTGGATGCAGTAATCAAGACAGCATCCGTACCGATTCCTGCCGTCATATCCTGCACAAGCCTTACCACATCACTTGATTCCGAAACCTGAATTGTTTCGATGCCTTTTTCACTGGCAATTCTGATTTTTTCCGGGTCAAGGTCAATCCCAATCACGCGACATCCATTTGCAAGCAGAAGTTCCGCGCTTATTAAGCCAATCAATCCAAGGCCAAAAACCACAACAGTTTCACCAAATGCGGGATTTAGCAAGCGAATTCCTTGCAAACCAATAGAGGCAATTACTGTAAAACTTGCCTCCTCGTCTCCCACATTGTCTGGAATTCTTGCAGCAAGATTGGTAGGTACGCAAACAAATTCAGCGTGGGTGCCATTGCTGGCAACCCTATCCCCAACAGAAAACCCATGCACGCCCTCTCCTACTTCAACTACAACTCCCACATTGCAATAGCCCAAGGGAATTGGCTGCTCAAGCTTGCTGAAAACGGCCTCAAGTGTTGGCATTAAACCATCCGACTTAATTTTATCCAGCACCATTTTTACCTTTTCAGGTTGTTGACGGGCCTTAGAAATCAAGCTTGATTTTCCAAATTCAACGAGCATCCGTTCGGTACCTATGGAAACAAGGCTTCGGCTTGTACGAATCAAGATATGCCCTTTTCGCACCAATGGCGCAGGAACAGTTTCAAGGATGGTTTCGCCTGTTTTAAATGACTGAATTATCTGTTTCAAAGGGAATAAGCTAAGGCCGCAAATATGGCCATTCGAAAATAAAGAATCTAAAGGCGTTTCAGCCTGCGGGTTCTGGCTTTGAATTCAAACCAAAACTAAAAATTGGTTTCAGACTTTTAAGGAAGGACCAGCTTCCTTTTTCCATCAGAATCAATGGAAACCGAAATTCCGGATGGTTTTACCAACCATGAACCGTTTTTCCGCATCACTCCCCAAAGTCCATTTTCCTTTGCATAAGCTATGCCGCCAATGAAAGGAAGAACTTCAGAATACTTTGCCGGAATGACCATTCGACCGGAATGGTTGGCAAAACCCCAATTACCTCCGGTTTTTACTGCCACATTGCCTTCTGAAAACATCTTAAAATCTTCAAATTCAATATCTCCAGCCCGTTTTCCCTGGGCATCCAACATATGAATGGCATTTCCATTTCGTCTGAATAATTTTCCTTCCCCCGCTTCAAACCAAACACAATTGCAAGCGTCCGTAAGCTCTTTTCCCTTCTCATCCATTAACAAGGACTTGCCTTTTTTATAAAAAACCAGAGGAAAACGCGCCTCGTCCTGATTGCGAAAAACAAGCTGAACCGAATCAAATTTATTCTCTGCAATCCATTTTCCATCCGAACTGGCTAAGCCCCATTTTTTATTAACAGAAGCAACAATCAGCTTTCCTGTTGCAGGCAAAACGGCTTCAAAATTTCCCTGATGTAGCAGCTTACCCTTCTCAGAATATAGGATTTCAAATCCACCTTTTTTTCCTGCGAAACAAATCCCAGCACTGGTACGAAATAAACGAATGCTTGAAAATTCTTCCTGAATCACACGGGTAGAAAGCCCTTTGAACAAAACACAATTTGGACCAGAATAACAGGCAGAATAGGATTCGCCTAGCGGCACAATCTGGTCGAAAAACTGGCCAGGAACCGGATTTGATGAAGAAATTAAAGCAAGCTTTCCCCCTTTCCATGCGCGAATTCTGTCTGCCGGATCCTGAAGGTTGAGTGAATCCCAAACCACCGCCGCAAGCGGAACATTTTTGGCGTCCTGCAAAGCAAATCGACCAGCACCCAATGGGATGCTAAGCCAATCCCTACTTTCAGAAAGCCTTACCGCCGGATGAACCGGCTGAACATTCCATTTCTTTTTTGATGGAATCCAAAAGCCGGTTCTCCCATTTTGTTCTACCAAAGCAAAATCCGCATTCAAAACCTGAGCAGAATTATAAAGCGCTGCAGGAAGACAATTTTCGCCAACGCTGTTAATAATTTGAACAGAATCGGCCACTTTGGTAACGGCAAAACCTTTTACAAAGGGCGAAATCGAATCGAAGCGCTCAGGCAAAAATTCTGCCCCTTTTAGTGTACGCAAGCCGGATTTCCCATCAAGCCTGGTCTGAAGATAATTCCAGTTAAGAGAAATGCTGGAAAACTGAGGCCTGAGTGTTATGAAAGCGAGGCTGTTAAAGGCACCGAATTTCTTTTCCTTCGATTCATAAATAAAGAAACCTGGACCGACTTTCTTTAAGGAACGCATCCCGGAAATAATAACACGGCCATCTCCTGTATAAATTAAATCCTGCAAGGAATTCAGCCTGCCAATGGCCGCAGAATCACTGATAATGGAAACATCTTCATACTTCGGCGCAAGAATCATTCGACCAGTTTCTTTGCTGATTAGGCCCCAGAAACCTGCCTTTTTCACCCATGTTGAAACCCCGCTATAAAGATTCAGCTCTTTTATTTCCTCATACATTGGCTGAATTAGCATCCGCCCCTGTTCATTCACCAATCCATACAAACCGCCCTTTTTTGCCCAGCCCTTTCCATTTGAAAAGGAAGCAATCTCTTCAAATTCAGCGGGCACAACTAAAATACCTTCACAATTGATAATCCCGAATCGATTGCCCTGCTGCACAATGGCTGTTTTGCCAACAAATGGTTTGGCTTTCAAAAAAACAGGGGGAACGCGGTACTCACCCAAGGCATTGATGTAACCAAAAAGCCGGGTCTTTTTGTCCTTTTTTGAAAAGAGTTCTTCTTCACAATCATAGCCTTGTGCCAGCATAGCAGCCGGAAACAGAAGGCAAATACCAATTTGAAATAGCAGGCTAAATCTCTTATTATGAAGTATATGCATAATTCAAAAGTAATAAAATGCTGGCAAAGCCGGGAAGGGTTCAATGAAAATACTCGTCCAGTTTTTTACCTCTTTGCAGGTAATCAGGATAATCCAGAAGGGCATCTCTTTTTTTCTTTTCTTCATCTGAAAGCTTCCACTTTCCAAAAATAAAGGAATACGATTTCCAGGTCATTGCGTCCATATGCAAAATCTGGCGCTGGTATTGCAAGGATTGAAAAATATTCAGTAGTAGGAAAAATATTGCAAGTGCGATCAATCCAATTCTGAATTTTCGAACTTCCTGTAATAAGAGAGCCAAGGGAAATGCAAGAATTCCCAGGGTTGGAATGAACGCCCGAAGACCAAAACACCCTCCATACCACCAGCAATACCAACTGAGTACAATAAAAATATTGATGGGAAGATACCAGAGTATGGCCGAAAAATAGGGCTTCAAGTTTTCCCGAACTGCTAGAAATGGCAAACCAAAAAAGGCCATTGCTGCCAGCGGTGTATAAACAAACCAACCTTTACGGAAACCAAAAAGCCCGTACCAAATTTGAGAAGGCCGGTCAAAATAAAAACCCTCCTGCTCATAGGTGTAAGCCACCCAACTTCCTGTGGCAAATTTCCAGAACAAGAAGATGGGAAAAATGCAAATGCCAAATGCCAGAATTCCGGATAGGATTTCTTTTCCAAATTGAATCAACCTTTGAACTGAAAAACCGGACTGTTTCCAGCGAAGGAATAAGAAACCGATTGGAACCAGTCCAAACAGAATTTCGGTTGGCCTGATGCACGCACTAAATCCTACACAGGCACAGGCGAATGCAAAAAATTGCCACTTTTCCTCCCGCCACCAGATGTCCAGAAAATAGAGCATCAAACAGAACAAAAACAACAAATAATTGTGTGTGACACCTGCCTGAAGAACGCCGTAAAAAAAGACATTGGTGCCCAGCAAAAGCAAAAGCACTGTAGCCAATACCACCCCACGACTGAAATATCTGGCTAGAATATGGGCAAGAATCCAGAAGGCAAGGCAAGTAAAAAACAAGGTTGAAATTGCAATTGCCAGGCGATATGGTGGTGAATAACCTGATTGTTCGTATCCCAGAACGGGTGCCAGAAAATGACCTGCAAGAAAAAATGGAAGTTCCAGAATGGCTGTTCCCGGAGAGTATTTGCTTAGATATCCACCACGCTGGTTCCTGTATAAAAAGTATTTTCGATCAAACTGCTCCGGCATCTGGTCTACAAAACCAAGATTTTCTAAATCGTGATAAATGAAAATTGCAGGCAGATAAATGTAATACCCATTGGCATCCATCTGGAATGGGTACTTCGTACGAAGGCAATTGCCATTCAACACTACATATCCTGACAAAATAAAAAACAACACTACCAGCACTTTCTTGCTGGATACCCAATCAGGAAGTGGTTTGTTATAAAAGCCCATTGAGGCAAATAAAGGCAGAATTTTACCGAATCGAAAACTAAAAAATGCCCGATTCATGGCTTTTGCAAAGCCTTGAAAAACTTAATACGCAACTTTGGTGTTAGTAATTTATGAAAGTCCTAATTGCTGGCGGGTCGGGCATGCTCGGAAAAAAATTGAGTGCTATTTTAATTACTCAAGGTCATGAAGTAGCTTGGCTTAGTCGTAAAAGTTCCGACCACCATTCCGAAATTCGTCTATTTCACTGGAATCCAGATAAGTACTTCATTGAACCTGAAGCTATTAATTGGGCAGAAGCCATCATTAATTTAGCTGGAGCCAGCATTGGCGAAACAAAATGGACCCTTTCGGGCAAGGAAGAAATTCTCAGAAGCCGCACAAAATCTGTTCAAACTCTGACCAATTGTTTTAAAAACAGGGAAGAACCACTTCAGGCTTTCTGCGGCATTTCAGGCGCAGGATATTATGGAAAAGGCGATTTCGCTTTTAAAGAAACCGATGCACCTGGCAAAGATTTCCCAGCAAGGGTTGCAAAAGAATGGGAGGACTGCTACAATCAATTTAATTCTCAGTGCAAGCCAAAGCACTTTTCAATCATTCGAATGTCAGTTGTCCTTGCAGCGGAAGGTGGTGCTTTTCCAAAAATTGCTCAGCCCATCCGTCTGGGATTTGGCGCCGACCTTGGGAATGGAAAACAGCCAATCAACTGGATTCACATCGCCGACGCATGCAATATCCTTTGTGAATCCTTACTTTGGGATGGAATCTTTAATGCATCGGCTCCAGAAAAAACCAACAACCACAACCTCACCAGTTCAATTGCCATCATCCTAAAAAAACCCATCATTTTGCCTGCCGTTCCTGCATTTGCATTGAGATTGGTCTTGGGTGAACGGGCCTCGCTGGTGCTGGAAGGAAATCACTCCGATGTTTCAAAATTGCTGAATCAAGGTTTCAAATTCAGCTTTCCTGACCTTAAAGGAGCCTTGACTCAAATTCTAAGCACATAAAAAATAACCCCGCCTTTGGGGCGAGGTTTGAATTTGAAGAAAGAATTGAAATTATCCTTTGGCAGCGTTCTTAAGCGCCCTTGGAATTTCAATGGTAACCACCGGAACAGCCGGAGGATTCAAGATTTTGTAATTGGCGGTGGCAATCGAACTAACCTTTACAGTTTTTCCAAGGTCAAGTTCTGTAACATCAATGGTAACAAAATCTGGAAGGTTTGCAGGCAAAGCAGATACTTTCACCTTACGAAGCCTTTGAACAAGCTTACCACCTTTGGCAACACCTTCTGAGTTACCAACCACTTTTACAGGAACTTCAATACGAACTTCTTTGTTTGCATGAAGCTCAAGGAAGTCGGCATGCAGAATGATGTCGTTCACTGGGTGAAACTGAATATCCTGAAGTACTGCCTGAAACTTTTGACCTTCAACATTCAGATCCACAATGTGTGCATCTGGTGTATAAACCAAAGCCCTGAAAAGATACATCGGCACAGAGAAGTGCACCTGCTCTTTACCACCATAAAGTACACAAGGTACTTCGGCCTTTAAGCGAAGGTCTTTGGAAGATGTCTTTCCGAGATTCGCTCTTTTAAACCCTACAATCTCAACTGATTTCATTTTGAATATAATTTATGTGAAAAAAAACTAAAGAAAAAGCGTGCTAATCGATTCCTGAGCATGCACCCTGCGAATTGCCTTGGCAAAAAGCGGAGCAATACTAAGAACCTTTATTTTAGGATGATATTCCTTAGGAGGAATTGAGTCTGAAACTACAATTTCTGTAAGCACAGAATCTGCAATTGTTTTGTATGCATTGCCTGAAAAAATACCATGGGTACAAAATGCACGCACGCTGAGTGCACCTTTTTCCATAATGATTTCAGCAGCACGGCAAAGTGTTCCGCCGGTGTCAACAATGTCGTCTACTAAGATAACATGGCTGCCTGAAACGTCTCCAATTACTTGCATGGTGGCAATTTCATTTGCCCGAACACGGTGTTTGTCGCAAACAGCAAGTTCTTTATTAAAATGCTTGGCATAAACCCTTGCCCTTCCAACTCCACCCACATCTGCAGAGGCAAACATAAACTTGCCTAAATCAAGTTCTTTGATGTATGGCACAAAAAGGGCCGTTGCGTCCAGGTGATCAACAGGAAAATCGAAAAAACCCTGAATTTGTCCTGCATGAAGATCCAATGTCATGAGCCTTTGAAAACCAGCAGCTGTCAACAAATTGGCAACCAGTTTGGCACCGATTGCTACACGAGGCTTGTCTTTTCTGTCCTGACGAGCATACCCAAAATAAGGAATTACGGCAGTGATGTTACACGCAGAGGCCCTTCTTACTGCATCTGCCATGAGCAAAAGCTCCATCAAATTATCGGAAGGGGCACAAGTAGCATTGATCAAAAAAACATCCTCACCACGAATTGACTCATTAAACTCCGGCGCCATTTCTCCGTCGCTGAACTTGTTAATTTTCAATTTACCGAGGGGTGCTCCATAGTGCTCGGCAATTTGCTCAGCTAAATTATGGCTAATGCTGCCAGAGAATAATTTTACGCTAGACATTTGGTGGTATGTTCAAAACGGGAGCGTAAAGGTAGGATTTTCGGATTTAATTTGCGGAATAAAAACAGGTTATTGAATTAAAAAGATTAATGCTGAGGGATTATTTTTTTCGCCATGTCGGGCAAACTTCCCCGGAGCCTATGGCACTGGAAATCAGCCACGGTCAGGGATGCTGGTTGTATGACACGGATGGCAAGAAATATTTGGATTTAATTTCCGGTATTTCTGTGAGTTCGCTCGGCCATTCCAACCCGAAAATTACGGCAGCTATTCACAAACAAACCGACCTTCACCTGCACACACTTGTTTATGGCGAACACATCCAGGCCCCACAAGTCCTGCTTGCAAAAGCCTTGGCTGAAACACTGGAAGGAACCGGAATTGACAGGTTTTTCTTTGTGAATTCAGGTTCGGAAGCCATTGAAGGCGCAATGAAATTGGCGAAAAGATATACCGGTCGTTTCGAATTTTTGGCCTGCACGCAATCTTACCATGGTAGTTCCCACGGGGCCCTTTCCCTGGGAAGTGATGAATATTGGAAACAGAATTTCAGGCCTCTGCTTCCTGGCATCGGGCATATTCGCTTTGGAAAAACGGAAGACCTGTTTCAGATAAACGAAAACACTGCAGCCATTTTCATTGAAACCATTCAAGGAGAAGCCGGCGTTCGAACCGCGGATACTGCTTATTTTCAGGCATTGCAAAAGCGCTGCAATGAAACCGGCACACTTCTGATTCTCGATGAAATTCAGGCCGGTTTTGGTCGCAGTGGGAAATTCTGGGCCTTCGAGCATTATGGAATTGTTCCGGATGTTTTGGTAATGGCCAAGGCAATGGGCGC
>CANETC010000054.1 GCA_947441055.1 Cytophagaceae bacterium
AAAAATCTCGGCCAGATCTGCCTCGCTGTTGGCTTCAATGATTTTCTCCTCTATTTTCGCTCTTATTTTTTTGAAGCCTTCCGTGCTTTTGGTGGTTTGGCTGAACAGGCTTACTGGGCCTTTAAAATCAATTGATTCCAATTCTTTAAGACTCGAAACCACTTTTGCTTGATTTTTGATTTGACCGTTCAGGCCGATTACCTCAGCGTGGCCTTTTTGGCCATAAATAATCATTTGGCCTTTTTTCTTTTCGATCCGGTCGAATTCGCTTTTTACCCTGTTTTGGAGTTTTAGTACTACCGGACAAGAAGCATCAATCAAATCGATGTTGTTTTCTTGCGCCAGACGGTAAGTTTCAGGAGGTTCGCCATGGGCCCTGATCAAAACTTTGCAGTCGTGCAACTGCTTCATTTTTTCGTGGTCAATTACTTCAAGACCAAGTGCACTTAGTCTTTCAACCTCCATTCGATTGTGGACAATATCTCCCAGACAATAAAGTTGACCCGAAGCATCAAGCTCCTTTTCCGCCATTGCAATCGCGTATTCAACGCCAAAGCAATAACCGGAATTTTTGTCTATGCTGATTTTCATATGAAGGATACCAAACAGTTCCAATTGGAACTGTTTGGTAAAATGTTTGCTATTTTAATGCGTCCTGAAAAGAAGGCTTGGTCTGGAAATTCAAGAATTCCAAATCAGAAACGGCTTTGGCTTTAAGAGAAGAATCCATGGAAACGGCTTTCTTCAGCTTGGCCGACATTTCTGCCTCCTTGTTTTGTCTTGCAGCGGCAATGGCTTGCACATAATATACAAGTGGGTTTTTGCTGCCAGTGGCTGCTATTTCCTCCAATGTTGCATATCCTGCAGCCCAATCTTTTTTCAGAACCTGGGTAAGTCCTTTGTTGAAAATCGAGGTTGCTTCCTCCAATCCATTTGAATATAAATTCATTGCGCTGGCATAATTTCCGCGGCGGGATTCAACAATTCCTTTTACTGTATTGCTCACCCTTTTGGCTTCGCTGTTGCCGGAAACCTTCTGAGAATTTTTGAATGTCTCATCAATTTTGGTCCAGTCGGCCTTCATCAGGTAAGCTGTAGATAGATTCGCATAAACTTCAGCGGTTTCCATTCTGGCCCTTGAAATTTCAAGATTGGTTATGGCTTTGTCCACCCATTTGTTTCGCTCATTTTGGTCCATCGCTTTTCTGGCCATTTCCAATCTTACTGCACCAAGGTTGTTGTGTGCCTGCCAGCTGTCGTTCTTTTTTGTTGCAGCCAAGTAAATGGCTTCTTTTTCAGACATAATAGGCGTCAGGGTTGCAGCATAGGCAAGTTCTTTGTCTGTAAGGGTATCACCTTCTTTTGCTGTTCCTTCAGAAATTGCTTTGGCTAGGATGGAAATCTCCGCTTCGGATTTCTTTGCTTTTAAGGTCAGGATTTCAGTCTGGCCCAAACGCAGTTTAGGGTAAATGTTGATAAGGAGTTTTGGAAAACAGGCGAGTTTCTCAAGAGAAGCTTCCTGTTCTACATAGGAACCAGAACCTTCAATTACATCCATCACAGATTTCTTTTCTTCTGCGCTGAAAGAAGTATCTGCATTTAAGGTGTCCTTCATTGGCATCCAGTTTTGAACCAGGGCCTTGGTTACAAATTCAATTGAGTCGGCCTTGGTGCCATAGTTCAGGCGTTTCATCATGCCACGGTAGTAATTCTCAATTGCTTTTGCTCTCTGATCAGAAAGTTCTGAGTTTTTCACTTCCCGTCCTTCAGGAGAGTGCATTCCGGTGATGGTTACAGTTTTGGTCGCATTCCTGGAGGCGATGTAAGCATCAAGTGTCTGCTGATTTGATGGCTTTATATCAGAAATTCCAGCTTTTGCTTTTTTGGTTTTCTTCTTGCCTTTTTTCGGTTCTTCAGCACCTTTTACTTTGAGGACGGCACTTCCCTGATCGAAATTAAAGTTTACGGTTACAGGATAATATTCCGGAAGCGGATTGTAGCCATGGCCGGCAATCACGGTTGTGAAATCATCTTGAATCAACTGAGAAGTAAGGATTAAGCCCTTTGCAAATGACACTTCAGGCGACATCTTGGCCTTGTCATTCTGGTTGGAGGCAGAACCCTGAAGCATCAGTTCACCCTTATCCATTGAGGATGATTTGTATGCGAATGCAAACTTCCTGCTGATTTTTGGGGATACTTTCTTCTGCTCTGGAAAATCAAGGTAGTTGAATTTGATTCCTCCAACAGGAAGTTTTTGGTCAGAATATTTGTAGTTGAAATTCAGGCTGTAAGCCTTGCCTTTCTTCAGCATATTTGTTGGAAGCTCTGCTGAAAAATTGAATCGAACAGAATCGCCGTGTAACTCTAGTGGACTTGGTTCAAGACTTAGCTTTTGTTGCTGTGCCTTTTTCAACATGGTGTTGAGGGCACAACTACTAGTCAATAACAGTGTGATGAAAAGTCCTGAAGACAGGTTGGTTTTTTTTAGCATAACTGAAAATCAGTTTCTTGGAACAAGGGTTTTTTTAATCAAAGGGTAAAACTAAAATTTTCGTGATTTAAGACCTAATCATTCTCTATTAAATTGATAATTAAATGGTTATTTTTTTATCAATGAAGAAAAATTGCATTAAAATGAGAAGATTCTAGTAAAGAATTTAAATATTAAAAGATATTAGAAATGAGTTCATATTTATTTGGAACAAAATCCTTCTAAAATTTGTTTTGCCACTATGTTAGTAACCTTGCGCCAGCTTCAATACATTGTAGCAGTAGCCGATCAAAAGAGTTTCTCTAAAGGCGCTGAAGCCTGCTTTGCGGAGCAAAGTACTGTGAGCCATCAGGTTAAACTTGTTGAAGAACGCCTTAATATTCACATTTTTAAGAAGAAATCTCAGCCCATTGAAGTTACAGCAGAGGGAGAGGAGATTGTCAGGCAGGCCCGTGAGATTTTGGATAAAGTGGAAGAATTAATCCGGTCGTTTAAGGCACCTGGAAAAAAGCATCATGATGCAACGGTTCAATTCTGAATAATTCCAGCTTTCATCAATCCTTCCAAGGCAATTTTTCTTGCCTGATTTCCGTCTTCTTTTCCATCCGACCAAACCACATATTGCAGCCATTCCATGGCGTCATTCGGTTGAATTCCATAATTCTCTGAAATTGCTTTCGCCGTTTTTTTGAGGTCAAGCTTCAATTCTTTTGCCAAATCACATACTTCCTCAAAATCCTGGAGAAGTTTTTCTTTTAGAATTTCATCAGCTAGAAAACTCGTTCTGCCACACAGAACAAAAGCGGGCCATGGCCCTGGGAAAACCTCAAGCATTTTAAAATCACCAACATCAACGAGCGGCTTGGTCGTCCATTTTTCCCAAAAAAATAAATCTGCTTCGCCAGAAACCAAGGCTTCCCTCGCGCCTTTTAAATCATCAACCACAAGCCATTGGTCTTCTTTTATTTCTACATTTCTCATAGATGCCTCAAGAATGGCCATCAAATGTGAGCCAGAGCCAAATCTGGATATGGCATAAATTTGGCCCTCGCGAGTTTCCTTAATGGAATTCTTAGCACCAGTAAAAATGCCCCATGGCAAAGGGCTCTCAACATAAACCCTCAAAATTTCAATCTCTGCGCCTTTTGCTTTTGCAGCAACTGCAGATTCTGTCAAAAGAAAAGCAACATCCAGATTGCCTTTTTCAAGTTCATTAAGCATTGCGCCTGAGCCGCCCGGAAATTCTTCCCAGCTCCAATTCTGGTTTTCCTTTAGCCAAACTTTCCATGGATAAAAAAAATGTTCGGGAACGGCTCCTGCTCTTTTGCTCATAATTTTTCAGACGGGTATGCAAACCAGCTTAAAAGTCCTTAACATTGAAAATCAAATTTCGGCATGAACGATTCTGTACTTTTAATTGATTCCGGAAATACCCTTCTGAAGTACAGGTTTTTGAATGGAGAAGGTAAAAATCTTCTGGAAGGATTTATCCCAAACCAGGGAATTCCTGACTGGATTTCACTACTTCAAAATCAACAACCAGAAGTAATTTTCATTAGCAAATCAGGCAACCTCACTTTTAAGCCTGAAGTCATTTGGTCCAATGCCAGAATCTCTTTTTTGAATGGGGAAAGTGTGAAATCCATTTCTTGGGCATATCCGGCAGTGAGTCAATTGGGTTTAGATCGAATAGCGGCACTTTCGGCTGCAAAATGGTTGTTCCCAAATTCAGACCTTCTTGTGGCAGATGCAGGGACTTGTCTTACGATTGATTTCCTTCGTGCAGATGGACAGCATTTGGGTGGTTTTATTTCTCCGGGATTGCAAATGCGCTTGTCTGCCATGCACCAAAAAACAGCCGCACTTCCGGAAATTTCAATTGAAGATTCCTTGCATTGGGGTCCGGGTAAGACTACCAAAGAATGTATGACTGCGGGCTCATTGTCTGGAATTGTAGCAGAACTGGAATACCATTTTACATCCTCCGTTTTGCCAGATTCTGCCACAAAAAAAATGATATTAACAGGTGGCGATGCCAAACATTTGGCTCAACACTTCAAACCTCCCACCTTTGTGGTGCCGGACCTTGTTTTCCAAGGTATGTTTGCGGTATGTAAAGGTCTTATATAAGCGTAAAAATTTGCAGAGTTTTCGGTTTCCCGTTCTTTTGTCCTTGGTTCTAATCGTTTGGTTACAAGGATTTTGTATGGCTCAGTCTGGAATAGGGCATAGTCCCATATCCAGGTTTGGCTCCGGACTTCCTTATGATTTTGGCATCAGCCGGAATGAGTCTATGGCAGGTTGCGGAGTGGCGGTACCCGACCAGGACCACCCCAACTTCCTGAATCCTGCTTTGCTACACTTCAATAAAAAAGTAAATCTGAATTCGGATTTGAGGTACACTTACCGTACCCTGAACCAATTGAATCAATCTGAATTAAAGTCTGGATCAGCAGGTCTGGGATTCCTTTCCATTGTTGTTCCCTTAACTAATTCTATTTCTGCAGGCGCTGGTATTCGTCCTTATTCTGCCAGAGAGTTTACTTATCAGCAACTTCGAAGAGCAGGAAGCGATTCGATTGGTGTAAGGACCAGAGGTTTGGGTGGACTAAGTCAGACTTTTCTTTCCTGCGGGATTCGGATTCATAAAAATATTTCCCTTGGGCTTGAGGGAAGTTATGTCTTTGGCACTTTGGAAGATTCCATTGCATTTGGTGTACTTCCTTCCTTCGTCAACTACACATTTATCAGCATCTCCAAGCGCAAGGTTAGCCAGTTTTTGCTCAAACCCGGTGTGCAGCTGACTTTCCCATTTCCCGGGTCTGAATCATCCTTTATTGCAGCTGGATTTACCAGCGAAATCGGCAATCAGTTTTCATTGAACAAATACAACCAGTTTTCTGTTGCGGGAACTGGAATAAAAGACACTCTGGAATATGAGGTTCCTTCTTCCATTCCAAGGCCCGTGGCGATGAAATTTGGTTTGGGTATTTTCTCTCCACTTTCTTATTCCATAAATGCAGAGGCCGAATTTACCAGAGCAGGAAACCTTGCCTCGGATGGAAGTGGCTTTGAATATTCGGATGCTATTACCTGGCGTTTGGGCGGAGAATATTGCCCTGGATCCAAGCGCAGCACCACTTATTTAAATCTGATTCATTACCGTGCTGGCATTATGATTCGGGATTATCCATACACCGTGGATGGCAAAAAAGTGAAGGACTTGAGAATTTCTGCAGGTGCATCTTTCCCGATTGTCCGCAAAGATGCCAAGTTCTCAAGACCGATAATCAATCTGTCTGTCTCTGCCGGAAGGCGAGGCATTGCCAATTCCTATGTTGGTTCGGAAAACTATTTACAGCTAACGATGGGCTTTACGCTCAACGACTTCCTGTGGTTTAACCGATATAAAATCGACTAATTTTTCTCAGGGCATTTTGCCTTCATAAAGCGGGAAATCGCGCATCCAGCGGTTCACTTCCTTTTTTACCTCGTTGAGGATTGAGTCATTGTCATGGTTCATCAGAACCCGGTCAATTAAATCCACAATCTTGATGCAATCATGTTCTACAAGTCCTCTTGTGGTCATTGCAGCCGAACCAATGCGGATTCCAGATGTTACAAATGGAGATTTGTCGTCGAATGGTACCATGTTTTTATTGATGGTAATGTCTGCCTTAATCAGGGTGTTTTCGGCGAGCTTTCCAGTAAGTCCCTTGCTCCTCAAATCAATCAGCATCAGGTGATTGTCGGTGCCGCCGGAAATAATTTTGTATCCCCTTTCCATAAAGGCATTTGCCATGGAAGTAGCATTCTTTTTTACCTGAACCACATATTCTCCGAATTCCGGACTTAAACACTCTCCAAATGCAATTGCCTTGGCTGCGATAATATGCTCAAGTGGTCCGCCTTGTGTGCCAGGAAAAACGGCCATGTCAATTAAGTTGGTCATGGGTTTTAGTTCTCCTTTCAGGGTAGTTTGGCCGAACGGATTTTCGAAATCCTTACCCATTAAAATTAGTCCGCCCCTTGGTCCCCTAAGTGTTTTATGGGTGGTGGTGGTGATGAAATGACAATGCGGAACCGGATCATTCATCAGGCCCTTGGCAATCAATGCTGAAGGATGAGAGATATCGGCTAAAAGAAATGCTCCAACCATGTCGGCAATTTTTCTAAGTCGCACATAATCCCAGTCACGGCTGTATGCGGATGCCCCACATATGATCAACTTTGGTTTTACGGCCAAAGCTTTTTCTTCCACCTTATCCCAATCAATCAAGCCGGTATCTGGTTCAACCCCATAAAAATGCGGTTGGTAATATTTCCCTGAAAAATTAACCGGAGAACCATGGGTAAGGTGGCCTCCATGGGAAAGATCAAATCCCAAAATTTTATCTCCTGGATTTAGAATTCCCAGCATTACTGCGGCATTGGCCTGTGCGCCGGAATGTGGCTGAACATTGGCCCAGACGGCACCAAAAAGTTGCTTGGCTCTGTCAATGGCAATCTGCTCAACTTCATCCACAACTTCACAGCCGCCGTAATATCTTTTTCCGGGCAGGCCTTCAGCGTATTTATTGGTCAAAACAGAGCCCATGGCTTCCATTACCTGAGGAGAAGTGAAATTTTCAGAAGCAATCAGTTCGATTCCATGTTCTTGTCTGTCTCGTTCCTTTTGGATCAACCTAAAAATTGCCTCGTCTCTGCTAGTAGTATTGCTCATGCCTGATGTAAATTATGGGCGCAATGTACTCAGACTGTCTTTCAGAAAAACCATGGTTTTTGCCTTGCGACATAATTTTTTTTAAGGGTATTCTATGTTTTTGTTTCGTGTTCAACAACTTGCTAAATTTAGGCCAATTCATGGGACGAAAAGTTTTGATATTGAATCAGGATTTTACTGCATTTTCCATTTGCAGCGTGCCGAAGGCTTTCCTTCTGGTGTACATGAACAAAGCTGAAATGGTTTCCCATGACAATAAAACCAGACTTCGTTCTGTAACAGCTTCCTTTCCACTTCCAACCATCATCCGGCTCAATCGTTATGTGAGTCGTCCATATCGGAATACTGGCGTTATCCTGAACCGACACAATGTTTTTCGGCGCGACAACCATCGCTGTCAGTATTGCAGTTCTTCCCGCGATTTAACCCTGGACCATGTTCGTCCAAGGAGCCGTGGAGGAAATACTTCCTGGGACAACCTAATAACAGCCTGTAAAAAATGTAACAGCAAGAAAGGGGATTTTACGCCTGAAGAAGCCGGAATGATTTTACTTCAACAGCCTTTTAAACCCTCATTTGTGATGTTTCTTCGAGACTTTACCGAAAGGGTTAGCGAAGATTGGCTCAATTACCTTGGAAAAAAACAGGCTTAGCAGGCCTAAATCAACTTTTTTATTTTATCAATTTTGGAAATCAAGATTCCCGAAACAGGCGCCTTTCGTATTTCTGCCTCTGCAGGTTCTGGAAAAACCCATAATCTGACCCGGCTTTTCATAATGCGCATGCTCAAGGCAAGGGATGCCTACAAAAGTATGCTTGCAATTACCTTTACGAATAAGGCTGCAAATGAACTTCGGGCACGCATAATTTCCCGACTTCGTGAATTGGCGGATCCTGTAAAGGAAATTGGTGAGACCGGTTTTTTTGGATTTCAAGATCGGGAAAGTCTTTCCACCCGGGCTTCAGAAGTTTTATCAGCAGTTTTGCATGACAACGACAACCTGCGTGTTACCACCATTGATTCCTTCTTCCAAACCATTTTTTCAAACCTCGCCATTGAATCTGGTTTGCCTCCCGGACTTCGTACCGAACTCGATATTAACCTGGTAAAAAAGGAAATTCTGGAGGAAGGTCTTCGTAGGAAAGATCCTGAAGCCATTCGCATTCTTGTAGAAAATCTAAGCGTCCAGCTGGAAGAAAGTGGCAAGGATTGGCGAACGGTTTCTTACTTGAAAAAGCAGGTGCTGGATACTGTTTTTGAAGACAAAGTGGTTTCAGCGTTTTTATCTCCAGAATCAGAACAGGGTCTGGACGATGAAAGGCTTTCAGAGGCCACCAAAGTTTTGAGTGAATATGTGGCTTCCCTCGAAAAAGAAGTGCGGGAATCCGCCATTGAGCTTGTGAAAAAACTTGGGGAGTTTGGCATCGATGAAACCACATACGAATCCTCTATTGATGGTAACTTTTATGGTGAGATTTCCAAGGTTTGGCGTGCTGCAAAATCTCGTTTTATCCCGGATCCATCTGTTAAGCAAACTGAAAAAGGCAAATTCACTTATTTGCCAAAATCACGGCCTTTTTCTACTCAGGAATTCGAGGCACTTGAGCCTTTTATCAGGCGCTATGGAGAATCGAGATCAGCAAATATTATTGCCAACCATCGGCTTGCGGTTTACCTTGTAAAACATATTTCTTCAACCAGGCTCCTGGTTTTCTTTCGAAGAATCCTTCAGGAGCAAAATCAAAAGAACAATCGCTTCCTTCTTTCGGAGGTGAAGTACCTGCTTCAAAATATTTTACATGAAGATGAAGTGCCTTTCCTTTTTGAAAAAATTGGAAGCCGGCTCCATACTCTTTTGATTGATGAGTTTCAAGACACAGACCGGGTGCAGTGGAAAGTACTTCTGCCCCTGGCGCGTGTTGTTGTGGAAAATGGCGGCCTTTTCTCTGTTGTGGGCGATGTAAAGCAATCAATCTATGGTTGGCGTGGGGCTGACAGCAGTCTTTTTAAGGAAGGATTTTCAGATGACCTTTCTCCGTTTCCGGTTTTGGATGATTCTTTAAAAACCAATTACAGAAGCCAATACAACATTGTAAGGTTCAACAACTGGCTTTTTTCTGAGCTGGCTTCCAGCTACGCCAATAATCTGGAGGAATGTGGAAATGTCCGGGACGCCAGCACATGGGATGCCACAATCAATAGTAATTATGAGGATGTCGGCCAGTTTGTAAAGCCTGCTTTTCTCGAAGAAAAAGCTGGTTTTGTTGAAGTGAGGGTGAGGCCAAGGAAACAGGCAGCCGGGGAGGAGAACGAGGAAGAGGAAATCAGCCAGGCTGGATTCTTCGATTGGTTGCCTTCTGAAATTATGCGTTTGCAGGATGGAGGATTTAAGGCCTCCGACATTGCAATCCTGGTGCGAACAAATAAGGATGCCAAAGAGGCAATTCGGGTTTTGGATAATGCCAGAAAGCATGGAAATTCTGCCTATGATTTTTCGTTTACAACGGCAGCGAGTGGAAAGGCGGGACAACAACCCCTTTTTATTTTTCTGGTTTTGGCGATGCGCAAAGCGTACGGCATCAAACCCAGCCGATTTGAATTGGTTCAAATGGAAAGTCTGGCCGATCAACTAGGCCTTGCTTCCAGGTTTTGTTCAGGCTCTGAATCCTGGAGGGACGAATGGCTGAATAGGAAATCGAATTCCTCAGAGCCGGATGCAATGTTTCTTGAGCAGGTTCAATACTTTGGTATTCAGGAACTTGCTGATCATCAAATGTTGTTGGTTCAGTTTCAGGAACTGGTGTTTCGATATATCAGGGAAGAGTCTTTTCAATATCCGGATTTCTTCATTTGGTGGCAGGAAAAGGCATCAGAGCAGGATATTTCCCTTGGAACAGACCAGGAAGGAATTAAGATTATGACCATCCACAGGTCAAAAGGACTTGATTTTGGCGTTGTAATTCTTCCAATTTTCTCTACTGGTTCTGGGGAGTCAAAGGCCTTGCATGATGCTGGCTTTTGGGCTGCAGGTGCGGAGACGCCCTGGAATATTCACCCATTGCTGAAAGGCAAGGGAGCAAAGTATTTGCTCAAAAGTGACCTTGGAATGGAGTATCAGGAAGATGTTTTTCGCAGGGCTGTTGAAGCGCTGAACACTTTTTATGTTGCTTGCACAAGGCCAAGGCATGGCTTAATCATTGACATAAACCTGGAAGGAAATTTTGAGAAGCAAGGCAGCTCTTTTTATCGCCTCCCTTATCAGACAGGCAAATTGCTCCTCGGCCAATTTGGTAAAACAAACTTTCCATTTGATGAAAATGAAAGCAAACTGGAAGAAGGTTTGGATGGATTAATGCTCCGGTTTAAGGTTGGCGAAATTGTCGCAATGCCGGATAAAAAAGATGAAAAAGACCTCATTCTTCCATCGGAAAAAAGTCGTTTTGCTTCCTTTCCTGCAAGGCTATCAGCCAGAAAATCAGAAACCACAGTCCTTGGCCAGAGGGTGGGTGTTTTGGTACATAAAATCCTGGAAAAAATCATCCTTGCAAATGAATGGCCGGAAAAATTGCAATTAGAATTCAGAACCGGAGCTTGGTTGGATTCTGAATTAAATTCGGCTGCAGAAGAGCTAGAAAGTCTTTTTCAGAATGCGGAAATGAAATTCTGGTTTTCAGGTGATTGGAATCAATTTCCTGAGCAGGAATTGATGTCGCCGGAAGGAAAAATATTGAGAATCGACCGAATTTTGGAGAAGGATGGCCAATTTATTTTACTTGATTTTAAGACTGGGGAAGAGTCTGAATCACATTGGCTGCAGATAAGGGAATACTTGAATATGTTTAAAATGGCGAGCGGAATGGATGCCAGTGCATGGATTGTTTACAGCAGAAAGGCAAAGGCTTATATTCTTACCTAGAAGAATAAGATTGAATATGCAATTCTATGAAAGGTTTTGAGGAAGAATTACTTCTTCTGCTTGCCTGCTTTTTTTACTCCTTGATTGAGTGAAAGTTTTGGCAATTTGAATGTTTTGAGATAGCCAACAGAAAAGTTGACAGCTCTCCAAGATGCACTTGGTAGCTGATACGAAGAATTTGATTTAAATGCCTTTTCTTCGAATGAAGACAAAGAATAAATATCAAAAAATCCAAGTTGTATTCTGGCTTCTGCAAACAACAATCCCGTAAGGCCGAGCTTATATTCAAACCCGCCTCCAAAAATTCCTCCAATATCAAAACGACTAATTTTCTTGCTATTCAAGCCACTTTGACCCTCAAAAACAATATGTTTTGGAATCGGTTCACCGCCATTGATAGCGGTAACTGCAGCTTGAGGAGCAGTATTCCAACTTCCTGAAGTTCCTATTCCAAGATAGGGCCCCAAACAGAGAAACCCACGGTAATTTTTTTCTCCAATCGAAACTCTTCCGGTAAATGGAATCTGTAGATATGAAATCTCAGTTTTTGTCACAACTTCTTGCTGGTTGCCTATCAAAGGAGAAAAGCCTGCTTCATAATCCAGCGTTTCAGAAAGTTTGTAAAAATTTACTTCCATCCCCATTGAAAAACGAATGTCCATGTTGTAGTGGATTATTGCCCCCATCATCGGAGAGGAACCAATGGATCGGCCCATCCCTTTCACAACTTCTTGTGAAGTCGAAGAAAGACCATAACCGGCACGAAGGCCCAGAATAATCTGACCGCTAGCTGAAGAACCAACTAAAAAGAGGACGAAGGCCAATTTGGCAATGAGTTTCATATCGGAAAACAGATGGTTTTTGAAAACCGATGCAATTCTAAAATCTTCTGAGTTGAAAAAAAAGAATTCAGCTAATTAAAGATGCAAATAACAAGTTTATTATTAAAACAGACAAAGTGTATTTTTAAAATATTCCAAATAGTTCTAAGTTAACTGAACCTTGTTTAAATGAATCATTTTCTGGATTTTGATTCGTGTTTCGAAAAAACAATTTCCAGTATTCTCTAAAACTCTTCTTGAAGGAATCTCGGATTTACCAATCCTGTAATTTTCTGCAAAGGCGATCAATCCAATCTGTCAGCCAAAGGAAAATTTAAAAAAATGTTCTCTCGGGGGAAGAATGAAATCTCCAGCATTAGGTTCCTTATCCAAAAGTCAAAACTTGTAATTCCAGATCGTCAGCAAACCAAAGGAATCGTTGGAAATTTTCAGACCTAAGTCTTCCTAAAATCTTTTAACCACTAAATAGGGGATATTTTACTTTCCAGAATTTGAATGAAAATAGGCTTTGGTATCATAAATTTTTCAGGCGTGTAATTTCATTCGAAGGCTTTTCAGACCAAAAAACAGAATTTCCTGCAACCAAAATATCCGCTCCCGCATCTCTTAAAATACCAGCAGTTTGGAGGTTTACGCCACCATCAATTTCAATTAAAAAACTCAGTTGCTGCTCAGAACGAATTTTTTCTAAACCGGCAACTTTTTTCAAACTGCCTGGAATAAAATTCTGTCCGCCGAATCCAGGATTCACCGACATTATGTTCACAAAATCCAAGTCGTTCAGCAAAGGTTCCAGTTGGCTAACTCCGGTTTGCGGATTGATGGCGATACCTGCTTTTTTGCCCGCATCCCGAATTTGCTGAAGCAATCTGTGCGCATGTACTGTTGCCTCAAGGTGGAATGATATCCATTCGGCCCCAGCCTCAGCAAATCTGAGCGCATATTTTTCAGGCTCCTCAATCATCAGGTGAACATCCAGAGGCTTGTTGGAATATTTTTTCAGAACCTCCATTACTGGAAAACCAAATGAAATATTGGGAACAAACCTGCCGTCCATCACATCCACATGGATCATGTCGGCATCACTTTCATTTAACATTTCAATCTCCTCTCGAAGTTTACCAAAATCGGCGGAAAGTAAGGAAGGTGCAATCAACATGTCGCAAAGTAAATCTCTTTGAAGGATATTGAACAGCCTTTTCCATTCTCTAAAGGCACTTTACAAAAATCGCTGTAATATTGCAGAAGCTTAAAGGTCAAATCACACTTGGAAAAAAACGAAAACTGGTCGCTCGAGATTTATCCCAAAGCCTCACTTTTTGACTTTCGTCTCAAAGAATTTTGGGCGTATCGGGAACTTATTCTGCTTTTTGTAAGAAGAGAACTTGTTCCAACCTACAAACAGACAATTCTTGGTCCGCTGTGGTTTATCCTGCAGCCTTTGTTGACAACTTTCGTTTATTCAATTGTTTTTGGCGCTGTTGCAAGAATCCCAACGGATGGCCTACCACAGCTTCTTTTTTACATGCCGGGCATTGTGTTGTGGAATTTTTTTAATTCCGCTTTCATGAAAGGCTCGGGTACTTTTTTAGCCAATAGCCACATTTTTGGAAAAGTGTATTTTCCAAGATTGATTTTGCCTGTGGCCGGACTGCTTTCCAGTTTCGTGAATTTTTTAATTCAGTTTTCCTTGCTGCTGCTCATCATGGCCGGATATTGGATTGCAGGAACTGAAATTCATCCGGGTGCTCAGATTCTGATTCTTCCCTTGCTGCTGATTCTGGTCTCAATGTATTCCTTGGGTCTTGGATTGGTTGTGTCGGCTTTCACAACAAAATACCGAGATTTGAATCATTTTCTGGTTTTTGGAAGTCAGCTTCTGATGTATGCCACACCCATTATTTATCCCGCTTCAATCGTGCCAGATAAATTCCGCTGGGTAAGTTTGTTAAATCCTCTGAGTCCAATTTTTGAAGGTTTTAGGTATTCTTTACTCGGGATGGGGCAGCTTATGACGGATAGGCTGATGATTAGTTTTGGTTTTTCATTATTTCTGCTGATTTCGGGATTGATTTTATTCAGTCGTGCTGAAAGAACCTCCATTGATACTGTCTAAAGTTTATGGGTGAAATTGCAATCAAAGTTGAAAATCTTGGTAAATCCTACCGTTTGGGGGCTCTTGGAACAGCCACTTTAAAGCGCGATTTTTTATCCATGTTTGGCAAGGGTCAAAACAAGGAAGAAGATGAGCGCGAAATTCTCTGGGCTTTAAAGAATGTCAGCTTTGATATCAAAAAAGGGGATGCAGTTGGAATTGTGGGTAAAAATGGGGCAGGAAAATCTACGCTGTTGAAGCTGCTTTCCAGAACGACCGCCCCTAGTACCGGTTCCATAAAAGTACATGGCAAAATTTCATCTCTTCTTGAGGTCGGTACTGGATTTCACCCGGAACTTACCGGCCGCGAAAATATATTCCTGAATGGTGCCATTATGGGCATGAGTAAAAGGGACATCAAAGCCCAATTTGATGAAATTGTGGAGTTCTCCGGCGTTTCCAGATTCATTGATACTCCAGTAAAACGCTATAGTTCAGGTATGTATGTGCGTCTTGCCTTTGCAGTCGCCGCCCACCTGGAAACTGAAATCATGATTATCGATGAAGTACTTGCTGTAGGTGACATCGATTTTCAGAAAAAATGTCTCGGCAAAATGAAAGAGGTTACCGGAAGTGAAGGCCGCACCGTCCTTTTTGTGAGTCACAACATGTCGGCCGTTAAAGCTTTGTGTAATTATGGATTGTTTTTGGAGAAAGGAACGCTTCGTACTACAGGATCTGTTCAGAAGGTGACCGAAGCCTACACGGCTGCCAACAAAGGTCTGATTGAAACATCGGAACTGGCCGACCGGACAGATCGTTCCGGAAATAAATCGGTGATTCTGGTGGATTATTATGCGGAAGATATGGTCGGAAACCGGATCGAAACGGTACTGACTGGCGAAGACATCACCTTTTGTTTTACCCTTCGTTGCGGACCAGAAAAAGCTAAAAATGTTGATTTTGGATTGAATTTTTATGATCCGGAAGAAGCCAATATGGGTGTTCTCTACAGCTCCTATCAGTCGGTTTATTTCGAAATGGAACCGCACCAGCTGATGCAAATCAAATGTGTGGTGCCCAACTTTCCGTTTACCATCGGTACCTACAAAGTAGGAACAAGGATTGTGGTAAACAACGAAGAATCAGACTGGCTGCTTGGCGGTGCCGGGTTTATATCCGTTGAAAACGGAGATTTTTATGGTACAGGAAGTACGGGTTTTACACATCCGTATATGACCAACTTCCTCGGAAAATGGATTCACGAAGTAGAGAAATAATTTCATGAAAAACAGAACTCTGCAGATTCCGGTTTTGCTGATTACATTCAATCGGCCGGACGTAACCAAGGTTTTGCTCGACCGCATTCTGGAGGCCAATCCTCCCAAACTTTATTATTTCAACGATGCCCCAAGACCCGGAAACGAAAACGACCGGATCAACTGTCAGGCAGTTCGTGATCTGATTAATAACTTAGCTTACGATGGCGAACTTTTGACCCGTTTCGAAGAGAAAAATCTGGGTTGCAAAGGTGGTGAGTCAACGGCTATGACCTGGCTTTTCGAAAATGAAGAGATGGGTATTGTTCTCGAAGACGATACCCTTCCGACATTGGAGTTCTTTCCTTATTGCGAGGAAATGCTGCACAAATACAAGGATGACAACCGCATCATGTCGATCGGAGGTTGCAATCTTCTCAATGAATGGAAGTCAGATGAACAGGACTACCATTTCACCAATTATCCCAGCTTCTGGGGTTGGGCAGGATGGCAAAGAGTCTGGAAGAATTACGATGTCACGATGAAGGACTGGAACGATCCAAAAGTGCGTGAAATGGTGCTTCAGTATCTGCCAACCGAAGAATTCCGGCAGTTGAGGACTTCTGAATTTGATTCGCTTGTAAGTGGTCGGAACGACACCTGGGATTACCAGTTTTTGTTCCAGCACCACACCAACCATGGACTTGGCGTTGTGCCTTCCAAAAATATGATTTCCAACATCGGTATCAACCATGTGGAAGCTGTGCACATGATTGGTGACAGTCCGTTTTCCGATTTGGCTCCGCAAGAAATATCCTTGCCAATGAATCATAATCCGTACATCATCCCGGATATTGAATATGCCGTTCGGTCTGTTAGGAAAGGATATCCGTATTTTTATGAAGTGCCGGTTTATCCGGAACCACCAAAGCCTACACCTGCACAACAGGTGAGAATGGCGATAGGTAAAATAATCGGGGAGAAAGGAATCGTCCGTGACATTACCGATACCCTTCTCGCAAAGAAAAAAGAAAAGGGCTGATTTCTCAGCCCTACATAATTCCTTATTTTTTCATCGCCAGTTTGGCGCCATCCAGAAAACGGACAAATCCTTCCACATCCAAATCATAGGAGCGGGGAGGGGAAAGTAGTTTTCCATCTGGTCCCAGTAATACATAAAGTGGCTGTGTATTACTTTGATAACCCCGAACCTGAAGGTCGGCATTTTGTTTGCCAATCGTCTTTTTCTCCTTGTTGTCGTACGGACTCACATACCACTCACTTTGTGGCAATTCGGTTTTGTCATCCACATAAAGTGCAGTCACAATAAAATCTTCTTTAAGTCTTTTTAGAACCTCCGGCGAGGACCATACATTGGCTTCCATCTCCCGGCAATTCACACATCCGTGGCCGGTGAAATCGATGAATACAGGTTTGTTCTTCTCCTTGGCACAGGCCAGTGCCTGTTTAAGATCAAAATAACCCTGAATTTGATGGGGTAGATGGAGGATATCGGCGTGTCTGGGTGCTTCACAAAGACCCTCTGA